>JAVVFI010000069.1:0-16945 GCA_032250555.1 Sedimentisphaerales bacterium | reverse complement strand
TGGTCAGCTCGAATTGTCGCCAGTGTGTCACCGGCTTTTCACAGTAAACATCTTTGCCCGCTCGAACTGCGTCAATTGCCTGATAGCCGTGTAGGTGATCCGGCGTGGCGATGCACACTACATCGACATTTGGATCGGCAAGCAGCTCGCGATAGTCTGAATATCCTTTGGCCTTGTACCCTTCCATTGTTTTTTTCATACGTGGTCGATAAGCGTCACAGGCTGCAACAATTTCTACATTTCCATATTTATTCTTCAGGTAATGCACGGCCTTAAGGTGGGCCTGGCTTCGACCGCCGCAGCCGATAAAACCAACTCCAAGGCGTTCATTGGCGCTCCTGCCCAATGCGCGTTTCGCAGATGTACCCGCTACTGTAACCGTTGCCGCGGCTGCTCCGGCCCGGCTAATGAACTGCCGGCGTGTCAGGCTGTAATCTGCCTTGTCTGGTGATTGTTTTTTGCTACGCATAACTTTCTCCTCAACTTATTTATTTTTTTACTTACTATTGACCCACCAATTATAAACTTTTTCGATTTGTTCTTCTTTAATCCGATTGTCCCATACAGCAACGGCATAGCGTAATGCCAGCGGTTTACCCGATAGAACTTTCAACGGTTCTCTGTATAAATTCAGCGTAGCTGAAAGGTAGGCAAACGGCTTGGTCATAGTAAACCAGTGTGTAGGATGACGTAAATTATCAGGATGGCCGAACATTGCGACTGTAACAACCTTTCCGTTTGCTTTGGCGGTATAAGCGCACCAGTCTGCCCGCGTAATCCGTTCATCACCACGCACGATTTCCCCGGTTCTGCCTTCGGAATTACGGAACTGGCCGCCGGTATCCATCGACTCCACAAAACGCATACCTAAACCAAAGTAATGTGAGCCGGAGAGCGTCACTGACTCTTTTCCTGATGGCACGGCTAGGCAGGATTGCCAGCTTAAAAGGGTAACCTTAAGGTCATCTGGTTGACAGACCTTAATTGTCCGTTGTTCTTTGAGCATCAATTCCTGATTGCGGGGATTGACCCAGTCGAGCTGCTCCGTAAAACTCACACCGGGTACATCACCATGCTTGTCAATTCTTATATTGGTAAAAGACCTGTGCGATTGTCTCCCCGGTGCCTGCTGCTCCTCCCAGAAGTTGATACCATCGACGGCAATTGCATACATCAATGCGTGATGATGTAAATGGTCGGCGGGGGCGTCACGCAGAACATTAACACTGCCAGGTGTGAATAGCTCATGCACACATGGCTTAAAAGGAACATTCTCATAATTATATTGCATCAAGATACGCTGGCCTGTGTGTACGGATACTATATTTTCGTCCATCGTAATCCGCATAGGATTTTCAGCTAATGCCTGATTTGTGACAGATATAAAAACGACGCTCAACAGAACAATGATGGAAATACTTTTTGATTTTCCCATAACCGCTTCTCCTTTAATATCTTTTAACATATTTACTTTGGCTTATCTGATCCGTCCCACGTGTAATTCCACATAGCCATATATTCAGGGCCGGGTAAAAATTCGTCGTTTGTATCTTTGAGTTTTTGGGATAATATCTTTTCAAGTTTTCGCTGGATTTGTGAATACTCCGGACTATTACACAGATTGTTCAGTTGATATGGATCCGCCTGGTTATCATAAAGTAACCAGGGGCCTTTAATGTCTCGCACATATGTATATCGCCTTGTCCGAATCCCACGATATTCCCTCCCGCCTCTCTGGTAGCCCCATTGATGAAACGGCACCGGGCACATTATCAAAGCCGCTTCGTTATCAGGCGGCTCTTTTCCTTCAATAACACCCGAAAAATCTCTGCCCTCGACCGAATTTGGAATGGCAATACCGCTCAAGCCGAGTAGAGTCGGCATAATATCTGGTGTATTAATCGGCATATCAATCTTTCTGCCTCTTCTTCCATTTACCGCAGGATATCGCAATAAGAACGGAATCCTGACCGACTCTTCCCATGGTTTTTGTTTTTTTGTCTGGCCGTGAGATCGCAGCATGTCTCCATGGTCGGAAGTAAATACAAAAATAGTATTTTCTTCAATATTGCATTCTTTTATTGTCCCGAGAACATCTCTTATGCAGTCATCCAGTGCTGCCATATGAGCGTAATAACCGGCTAATTCCTCTCGGGCCTGTTTCTTTAGTGACTCAGGGACATTGGGATGAAGGATGACTTTATCTGCCGAGAACATCTTTCGATATTTCTCCGGAGCCGTTTGATAAGGGGCATGTGGGGGACCCCACGACATAAACAGAATAAAAGGTGTTTTGTTTGCGTGCTGCTGGATATATTTCTGTGCTTCGCGGGTCTGAGCAATAGCATCATAACCGTCCCAGTATTGTTTGACGTCTGTCTCGCCGTAATAAAGTGATTTATTATAGTTATGTGTGCATTCACATACTTTCCAGTACTTAAAACCCTGTCTCCGTTCTTCCGGTATGAAAGAGCTTCTTCCATGCCCGTCAACGTGCCACTTGCCGATATAGCCTGTTTCATAACCGGCCTTGCTGTAAACCTTGGCGATAGTCGTTGCATCGGGATCCAATGGTTTATCGTTATAAAAGAGACCGTGCGTAAGCCAGTACTGGCCGGTCAGCAGGCTTCCGCGATATGGAGTGCATACCGGACAGCCTGATACGGCATTTGTAAAATTTATACTTTCTTTCGCAAGGTTGTCTAAGCAGGGCGTTTGAGCATTGGGATCACCGGTATAACCGGTTGCCTGTGCTCGCCATTGGTCCGCGAAAATAAATACGATATTCGGCTTTCGTGTGGATTTTGAACCGGTAAACTGTGCGCCGGAACATCCGGCCAAACCTGAACCTAAGAAAAGCGAAGCTGCTCCATACCCGGCGCTCCGTAAAAATTCTCTTCTTTTTATACATCCATTTTTCATATCATTCCCACAAGTCATCATTGATTATATCTTTTTTTCAAAATCTGCTTACTTAAGATTTTCTGCAGATGCTACACCAGGTTCTTAAGGTGGCTGATACTTCGCTCAGCCTGTTCTATGGTACCGCATTCGACGCTGAAAACAATATCCCGGGATAATCCTTTGCAGACTTCAACCACTTTTTTCCAGTCAATGACTCCTTCGCCGCAGGCACAGCCCACCGGCGTGCCGGTTACTTTGCCTCGCTCATCCTCAGATTGCTGCACGGAAATATCCTTGGCATGGAGGTGCACTAATCTGTCCTTGACACCTTCGAGCCATTCGACCGGATCATGACCTGAAAGATAGCTGTTGCCTGTATCGAAGTTGATTCCGATTGCCTCCGAGTCAACCAGCTCATAAATCCTGTCCAGACCTTCCGGGTGCTGGCTGTACTGCTGATGTGGCTCAAGTCCTATCACTATCCCGCGGGCTTCCGCCACGGCTGCCGCCTCTTTCAGGACATACCGCATCAGAACATGGTCTTCTTCCTCTGTTGACCATACTGGTTTCGGTCCTTCGTCAGTATTAACAACAGGCGCACCGCATTCAGCCGCGAATCGAATTGACTGCTTGAGATACTCCGTACTTATTTCCGGTTTGCATAATGGCGTATGTGCCGAAAGCCCCGAAAGCTTAATGCCTGCCTTTTCACATGCTCGCTTAATCCGGTACGGATCATCAAGCATAGATACACTGTGGAAATATCCCGCCTCACTCAAAAGCTCTCGCCCCCAGTGTACCATCGGCTCTACATATTCATAACCTAACTCTGCGGCCTTTTCCACTCCCCACTCGAACGACTTGTCGGCATGTCGTACAAACTCCATATTGACGCCGATATGAACATTTGACATTTTGTGACCTCCTAAATTGTAAATAATTATTTTGCTGTCTTAAAATACCTGCGGCTCAGCGTTTTGATTCTTCGATAAATCGCATCACCATTGCTTTTCTTTCCTGAAGATATTTATACACAGGAGAATCTTTAGGTACTAAAGCCAGTGCTTTTTCCAGGTTCTCTAACGAGAGATTGTATTCCTTCTGCATAAAGTGCGACCTGGCGAGCCTGTCATATACATCAGCCAGATTACGATAAGCTGCAACCATCTTGTCATTGTATTCGATAGCTTTATTGAGAGCCAAAATCGATTTTTCGTATTGCTCTAACATTTTGTAACAAAAACCCAGGTTGGTCCATCCAGCGGCATTCTCAGGTTCAAGCTCCAGAAACTTCTGATATTGCTCGCCGGCTGCTGCATAGTTATTCAAAAGAAGATACCTTTTTGCTAAACGAGACCTAAGAATAGGTTTCCTGGGTGTACGTCCTACTGCCTCTTCCAGCGCCTTTATCTCAAGGTTCATCTCATCAAGACAGCTCTGAACATCCCGCTCTAATGGATTGGCTTGTCGCGCCTTCTCGAATTCAGTGTTCATAATCTGAGGATCACCTAATAACATCCCAAGAAGCCCTCGCAACGCATGACCTGTTCCCAGGTAATATTGTTCGAAAGTAGATTTGACCTGTTGAGATTCCTCTGGCGTATCACCGAGGTTCACAAGATATGGAAAAACAGAACGATATTCCCTTACAAACCACTCCATAGTATTGATCAAACATCCTTCTTCCTCTCGCTTTATTGCAGCTCCGAATTCCAGTCGTGGCCTGTCATCGGTATTAAGCGGAGCCGTACCTCCTATTCTACGCAGCCCGCCTTCATCGACAATAAAGCAATCAAGTAAATCATAAATAGAGTGAATATTAATCCCCGCAAGGTCTAAAGCTATGTCCTTTCGCTCAACTACTTTTTTGGCATGCTGAAAATCAATTTTCAATGGAGATTTACTGCCAACCAATACGGCATGTTTATTGACACAATTGTTCGCCATCCAAACACAACTATGCGGCATCGCCTCCTGGAAAGTCTTGAATATCAACTGAAGGTCTTCACCTCGCAAATCCAGTGGAATCCAGCACGACAGAATGCCGTCGTCTCTTAGCTTTTCACGGCATTGAATAAAATGTTCGTATGTGTATAGTGCCGAACTTCCCGTCGTTCCCGGATAGGTCGAATCGTTCATTATGATGTCGAACTTCTCATCGGTAAGCTTCACATAGTTTTTTCCATCCATTATTATTTTTGTTAGCCGCGGGTCTTTGTAGGATGAACGGTTGATTGTATCGAAGAACCTGCCCGCCTCGAAAACACTCGGACAAACATCAACTATCCTGTAGTCTTCAACTCCGAATGCCAGGCCGATTCCCGAAGTCTCACCGCTTCCATAACCGATTTGCAGCACTTTTTGAGGATCTTTATGCATCAGCAGTGGTACATATCCCTGAAGTTTCTGAGTGGTGCGCAGCATAAAATTCATCCCTGCCACATCAACCCCGTCAACGACAATAAGCCGGTCCCCATCCGGCATGTCGTGCACTGTAATCGTACCTGTGGCCCCGTCTTTGATATAAATGATTTCGCTCGGGTAGTGATAAGTGTTCATCGTCTGCAGAAAGATATCTCGCGGTATCCACAGAAAACTGGCAATGATAACTGCTATTGAAATCGCCGCCGTTCCAGCACAGAGTATTAACCTGCGTTTCTCTGAAAGAAAAAGAACTACAACGGCCAACAAAAGCTGAATTGCAACAACCGCAAGGAAGCTGTCCCGCAATCCTAACAAAGGCACCATCACAAAGCCCGCTGCGAAAGACCCTGCCACACAGCCCATCGTATTGCATGCATAGACCTCTCCTATCCTTTTACCCGCAGCCTTCCATGACTCGGCGCACACCTTGACCGCAATAGGAAAAACCATACCCATAAACACAGTAGGCACAAGCAGCACGGCCGATGCATCTATGAAATGGGCTGCAACTTCTTTCCAAAAAGTGCCCGAAAGCACCTTCTCAGTCAATATAAGGTCGATGTACCAGAGCATCCCTAACAGTAAAATGGAACCCAGCACAGAAAGCCCTACTAAGAATTCAACAATACCAAGAGCGAAAACACCGTTCTTGATTCTCGATAAAAATATCCTGCTGCAAAGAAAGCTCCCCAGTGCAAGACCCAGAATAAAGCAGGTAAGCATACACGCAAAAGCATAAACACTTGTCCCGAGAACAAACAGCAGCACCCTTGTCCACAAAACCTCTAAAGCCAGCGCACAAAATCCTGCCACCAATAACGCAGCTAACACAATTTTTCGTTTCTTGTCGGCCTGTTCTGGAATAACTTCAGCCTCTGTAGAATTCCTCTTTTCCGGTTTAGATTTGCGAACCAATCGCTTATGCTTCTTCTCAACCGGCTTTTCTGTGGATATAGACAAGATGAATGACAAAACTCCAATAAGTATATTAGCAGAAGCTGCAAGATAAATAGTGTTACTCACCCCCCAAATCCTTATGAATACATAGCCCGACAAAAAGCTGCCTGCGACCGCTCCAAATGTATTGATTGAGTATAAAAATCCTGTGCTTTTCCCTACACCGGCTTCGGATGCTCCTTTTTCCTGTGGCCGATTCGCCCACAGCTTGCTTAAAACCGGCAGCGTCCCGCCCATCAGAGCGGTCGGAATCAGCAGGATGATTATTGACGTAACAAACCGGACAAGACTCAGTGGATAAAAGCTCGGATGAAAACTCTGAAAAATCCAGCTATAAAACACATCCACCGTCGCTAAAATAGTCGCAAAAGAAAAGGCATACAATCCTATTCCAATTTCCAGTAGGGCAAACAGCCTTAAAGGGCGGCCGCTTCTGTCGGCTATTCTCCCAAACAGCCAGCTCCCTGCCGCCATACCAAACATAAACGCCGTTAAAACGGTACTGACCGCGAAGATTGTGTTACCGAAGACAACTCCGAAAGCCCTCGTCCAGGTGACTTCATAAACCAGCCCCGCCGCCCCTGAGAGCAGAAACAGCGGCAGAACTGTTTTCCTCACCACTGAAATCCTGCGTTGCGTTTGGGCAATTACACTCACTTTTGCAGACTCATTTGATAAATAACATTTATGTACTTTGGAACTGATTTAATTATTTCTTAAATCTCCACAGGTCTATCGTTACCTCTTCGGCGGCCATCCATTCCACGTGCCAGTCAAGAAAAAGAAAATTACTGCCTTTTCTATGCCGGGCTCTCGCAACACGCCTGCCGTTAGTTACATCTTCACTTTCGGAAGACGGCAGATGTCCCGGAGTCCACACATCGCATCGATTGTTACCTTCGTCATCAGCTTTTCGTATAATATGTCGCCACGGACCATCCTCATTATCGGTAAGATAAACGGTATATGCTCGTTGGGTGCAGCTTGTTAATTTGCTCGGCTTTAATATCTCTGTGCCCTGCATATCATTTCTATCTCTGAAGTCCCAGCCGTTGACAACATAGCAAACGGTTTGCTCTTTATCGGGATAACCGGGACACCGATAAATATCCACTGTACGGTAATCATTATTGATCGGCTTCTGAGCTAACAATGGCATGAAAAGCTGAAACCATGCCCCGCCTGTGCCGCCCGCCTTCCCGCGCGGAACCATCAATTCATAATCTTCGGCATATAAATTTGCTGCTATACCGATTTGGCGCATATTACTTTGGCACTTTACGTTATGGGCTTGTTTTTTTGCCCTTTGCAATGCGGGCATTAATATCGCCATTAACAATGCGATGATGGCAATCACAACTAAGAGTTCTATCAATGTAAATCCTCTCCGGCTGTGACTGCTCATAACTCCCCTTTCATCTAAAGAGTTCAATAACCGATAAAATTATATATATTTTTCGGGCATTGAGTCAATCAAAATATTGCTATCAGCATTTCAGTGACTTTAAAGCAGAGGTGAAAGTGTAAGTGGCAGGCGAAAATGCTGATTGATTATTAATTGACGTGTCTTGGTTTCGAGTTATTTGATTTGCCGTATAATCTCTTCAGCCTGTCTGCGCAAGTTCTCGTCGTTAGAGATGGCGAGCAGCTTGTTCATTGCTGTCTTGGCTCTTTCACCGTGAGTTTCCATAATTGCCTTGGCTATCTTTATCGCAGCCATCGCCGCTTCTCCTTTGACTTCCTCAGCCTGCAGAAACGGCTCGACCGTTCTCAACGCCTCTGGATTGCTTACATTTGACAAACCAGATAGCACAAGTTTTTGCTCTGCCGAACTCTTGGCTTCCTGCATTGCCCGCCGATACAACTCCAGCGTTTTCTCTGCCGTACGTCCTTGAACAGGCAGAGACAACAAGCGTACAAAACCTCGCAGCGCCAGCAGTCGGTGTATTGGGCTTTTTGTGTTACAGTAAATATCCAGCAAAACTTCTGCCCCTGCCGCATTAGGCCATTTGGCCAATGTTCGAACGGATGTGTCCTGCACCAAGGGATTTGCCTCTTTCGATGCTGCCTCGAGTGTTATCAGGGCTTTACTGTTTGCAATACCTCCCAGCACCCGTAGCAGCGAACATCTGACAGCCACGCTTTCTTCACTGCGCAACTCCGCCAAAATAGCATCTGACTGCTTGTCTGGTTGACTAATCTTGCGTGAAACAGCCACGACAGCCCTTTCTGCTGTACGGCGACTGCTGCTGTCTTCCGTATTAGTAAGAAGCTTTATTAGTGATGGTAAATGTTTTTCTTCAGCAAGTTTGCCTAAGGTTTTGAACGCCGCCTGGCTGACCTTCCTGTCTTGGTGTCCAGCCTCTTTTAACAGTGCTGGAACTGCATCAACAGCATTTCGCTCACCAAGCACCTGAATTAGTTGCTGGCGTATGGTGGCTTCTGAATTCTGCATGCTTTGTACTATTGCATCATCAACTCTACTGCCTCGAAGCAGCGTGAGACTCTTTACTGCCAGCCTTTTTTCTTCGGAACTCAATCCTTCTGCAGCGGATTTAACTAAGTATTCTACAAAAGAAGCATCGCCGAGTTTTCCAACTGCCGCCAATACTGCTTTTCTGATCTCCGGATTTGTGCTCTTGGCTGCCTCTGTTATCGCAGGCAGCGCCGCGGCATCACCCCGGTCTGCAAGAGCACCAATCAGAAGCATCTGTTCATCAGGTGATGTCTTTGACAATTCACTAGCAATCTGTTCGGTAACGCCGCTGCCTTCCATCGTCCGAACACAGCTTCTGGCCGTGGTTCGCACCATACGGTTTTCATCACGCAGAGCAGCAATAACCAGCGGCACTATATCCTGCCCGCCAATGTCTGCCAGACCCTTAATGGCCGCACTTCGAATAATAGGTGTTTCGTTCTTGCCGGCCAGTTCATTGTAGATAATGGTTGCTTGCTTTGTCTCGCCGTCAAACATCAGGTCTTCAGCACATCTAAGGTACGCATCTGTCGCCGCGAATCTAAGTTCTGAATCACCTTTGGCTCTGCTTTCTACCAGCAATTGTATTGCCCGTGCACCACCGATCTTTCCCAGTGCCGCAACCGCAGCTTCACTGACTTCTCTTTCCCTTCCTGATACAAGTTTGCCGATTGCTTCTACGCTTTGATTATCACCTCTGTCGCCTAATAGATTGATAATGCGAATCTGCACTGTCGGCGAAACCTTCTTAAGCGCTTCGCGCAGTGCCTTGCCTGCCTCATCGCTCGGATTTTGCCCAATTGCATAGCAGGCTATGTCAGCGGTCTCCTCGTCCATCAACAGCTTGGCGATTGCTGGAACAGAATCAGCCGTTCCGACAAACCAAAGTTGTCTGCAGATGAACGATTTACTTTCTAAGGTGGCTTCAGGGAGTAATTCAGCTAATTTAAGCTCGATATATTTACGTTGCTCGGGTTGGTTTTGTGATTCACGGATGAGCTTTTCCACAGCAATGAGCGGCTCTCTGCTCATCCCGCGTTCGTAGTTGACAATTGCTGCTAATTTCTCATCAATCTCCGATTTGTTGAACGCTGCCCCGGAATTATTAATTAAAGCCGAATTAACGCACAGCCATACCAGTAGTAGGGCGGTAAGTTCCTTAGCGGGAATCCTCATGGTCTGGTCCTTGCTATCGGTTGGATTTGCTTTTGTTCTCGAAATAAACAGGACCGCCCCATTTACCTGTTACCACTATATCGAGGTCTCCGTCGCCATCCATGTCAACCACGGGAATATTCAAACTTGAGCTGATACCTTCATCGTAAGAAATAGTGTGCTTGATCCATTTGACGGTAGCGCCTCGCTTCAATTCATACCAGTAAACACACAATGGGGAACGGGCGTCCGGGTCGCTGCCGTTATGGGCAAAAAATCTTTTTCCCGTAACAAAGTCGAGGTCACCATCCTCATCAAGGTCGGCTAACGTTATACTGTGAGCCTGAGACCATGATTCATCAATAATATGTCTTTGCCATGTTATTTTCGAGCCATTTCTTATCTGCTTATACCAAAAGATTCCATGTTTGTGAGCCGAACTGGTTATGATATCATTGAGTCCGTCATCATCAACATCATAAACTTGTATCTGAGGTGTGTGATCGGCTTGCCCTTCATCCATACTGCCTAATGCCAGAGGATGTTCTTTCCATTGACCGCTGCGCGGATTAGCAGGCGCCTCATACCAGGCGCCGGGCCGCAGAATATCGGGCCGGCCGTCTCCATTAATATCTCCGACACCACCGCCAAACGGTTTACTGTTTTGGCTGACTTGATGTTTAATCAATCCGCGCTTACCATCGTCTGTAATGCCAATCTCGTACCATTTGGTATCTGAGGTATCGGGCAGAATTTCGAGCTTTTTTCCATCGCCGTCAATGTCCCATAGCTCTCCGCATTCGTAATTGCCGTTCTTCTCTGCGACAGTCATCGGCCAATACTCGCCGACCGTTCCTGTATTTCGGTACCACTCAGCCTGCTTGCTGAACCAGCCGCATGTTACGACGTCCAGCAGCCCGTCTCCATCAACATCCAGCGGTACGTTCATGAAATCGTCCCAGTACCCAACGCCTTTTTCATCAACCGTATGCATATTGCCTTGTGCATCGATCTTACCTTTCGGGTCTCGAAACTGATGGGCCTTCCAATAAGGTGCTTCATACCAGTAAGGGCCTGCCAGAATGTCCATCTTACCATCATTGTTAAAATCACCCACACAACAGGCCTCACTGCGGAAATGACCAACACGGTGTGCGACAAATCTGGGCTGTTTTGATATTTGTATGCTGGCCGAACATCCACCCGGCACTAATAAAGCTGCAAAGAGAAAAATAACGATATACCTGCTGCGATAAAGATAATTGTCGATGCTCATTTCCTGTCCTTTCTTTGTTAATTTGTTTCCTGCTGCCGTTTTGTCGCCGGGAGTCTCTAACAAACTTGCTGAACAGTTTATGAGCCAATATCTTTTGCTTGAGACTATTCTATTGTTGGTGTAGTCGTCTCTTCGGGTGTTACCGTATCGGCCTGTTCAGGCTCCTCTTCTGGCGGTGCCTCGTCCTCGATTAATTCTGAGAGTTCTTTAATCAGGTTCTTCGCCTTCCACTCGGCGATTTCATAAACCCACCCTTTATGTTTCGTGGTGAATTTTATCGCATTCTCCTGGGCGAGAAGTTTGGCTTCTTTCTTTTTCAACTCTTCTTCGGACTCAACGTTACTGTCTTTTGTTATAGGTGTTTTGTCGGTATAAGCTGCTTCAAGAGTGGCATACGTCTTATCTTCCTTTTGAGCTATCTTCAGGGCATAAACAGTCGAGTCCTTCAGTGTGCAGACATATTCTTTGTCGAAGGTCAGACCGCCAGAATTCTTCATAACGTCGTCGAATCTCAAACTTGTTAAAGCGGTAAAGACGCTGTCGCCGTCACTGCTCTTAAACTTTTTGCCGGCGGGAACATTTTCCAGTATAACGTCCTTACCGTCCTCCGTTGTTTTAAGAGTATATTGTCCGTTGGCCGAGCTGACCGTTACCGACATAATGTCCTCTCGCTTCAGCGAAACAAGCTCCTGGTCGATATAACTTATTGCCGTGTCAGCAATATAAGGCATAGTTGGCGCCACATAAGCAGCATCGTTCGAGGCCAGTCTTACATAAGAACCCTCACCAAGCTCCTTCCTTTTTCCACTGACTACGCCCGTAAGCAGCGATGAATCCGACTTGTAAAACTTGATTGAGGCGGTGGCATTTTCTTCAGTTAGTCCGAGGTCTTCATGGTTTTCCGCGTTGTCCGTAACAAACTGCGACGTTTGAATCTCCAGAACCTTGGTAATCAAATTATTGATTTCACTTGCCTTGGCCGGATAGTTGTCCTTATCAACAACAACGAATTTCCCTTGCTGACGCTTCAGTGTGACTGGTTCTTCCCCGCCCCCCAGAACAATGCTGTCAATATCAGCCGGATCAAGCCCCTGGATTAGATAAGATGGCCCGTCCGTTTCTGTCCTTGACCTGTTTGAAACATGAGACTGGGCCACCGCCCATATTACCATCACAACCGCAACGATTCCTAATATTGTCAGGTTCTTGTTACTCATCTATTAAACTCCTGCTTTTGTTATTAAAATCCGAATTACGAATTTTGTGCTTTCTTTCTTAGGCATCACTTGCATGACTTATATAATGTCTCTTCCGTACACTGCGGCGAATACCCAGCACGATAGCGATTACAAGAATAACCGCCGGTGTCATCAGCATATTAAAACCTCGAAGCACATTACCTAAGTGCTCCATTTTTTCACGCTTTTTCAGTTTCACTTCATTCAGTTGTTGCTGTGCCCTGCGCTGTTTCAGTTCGATGTCTCGTTGCTTCGCTAATATCGAGCTGCCGATGACCTCTTCCTCTCCTGCTTTGGCCGAAGACAGAATAGTTTGCAGCTCGTTCTGGAAACCTGCGATTTGTGCGTTAATTTTCGCGACTTCTTCGCGGGTGTCCTCTTCCGCCTGCCTTTCAATTTCATCGACAACTACAAACGGCCGCTTGAAGTTCCCTCTCGACCTGATTGAAACCAGATCTCCCGAACCGCTCAAATCGTCAATAGTATTAAGTACCAAAGCACTGTTGTCACCGACAACCATCTTGCCGAAGAAAGCATTCTGATATGCTATCGAATCGCTTATAAAGTCAACATCCGCGAATACCGCCACCATACAATCCCGCTGAGCTTCTGTTAAGCCTGTAATCTGCTTCTTTACTGTCTTTACATCATTGGGATCTTCTTCATCCGAAGATTCATCTTTGACCTCTATTTCAATGCCGTTCGGAAAACTGCTCTTAAGTTTGCCGTTAATCAGATAACCCATCGCCACGGGCTTGTTGCCTTCGTAAAATTTATTCATTAGATTTGATGGGTCTAAAAATTGCAGTTCGTATGCATTGCTTATCGTAAAACTGTTGCCTTTGCTGCTTGTTGTAATTAGCGGTGTTCGGGTAACACCATCCGGCTTATTTGGATCGGAGATGTCTCTGAGCACTCCCGAAAACAAAAACCTTACCTGGTTAAGCTGGGCGGTAATTACACTATCGGTATTAAAGCAGTTTCCTTCAGGCGACAGATTAAGGTAACCTATTATTTTCTCAGGCCTTTGATTGGCACGGATAGTTGCCATCGCTGCCAGAGTGCTGTCCCCTGCAAAAGTATTCACCGGCATCTCAAGGCCCCATGTTCTCAAAAGTCTATTTAATTCTGAGCTGCGTGATACCTGCATTCCCATCTGCATCATCCTCTGGTCCGGTTGATCCGAGAAGCAATGAGGATCAACAAACGCTATCAATCTGCCGCCTTTGAGCACAAACTGGTCTATCGCAAACAAAGTCTTCTCCGGCAGGTCTTTGGGATGAACAACCAGCAGAATGTCAACATCATTAATGTCGTTTACATCCGTCGGGACACTTTCAACCTCGTATTGTTTCCGCAACTGCTCGACGAAAGTCCATGGCCCCTTCGGCTGCTGACCCTGCCTCATCATCATCTCGGCCATATACCCGCTAACGTTGTCTCCCATTACACCAATCGAGCTTAATACACCTATTTTGCGTTTCTGGCGGGTAATGGCGGTATCTATCAGGTAGCTTATATCATACTCAACAAAATTCTCCCGGTCCGGCGAAAAGAACGGTATGGCTTTTTCAACCCCGAATTGTGTCTGCAATACCAGCCCGAAGAAAAAATTCTCCTCCTGAGATATTGGAAATCGCTGCAAGCCGTATCTCAACGCCTGTACCTCATCTTCCGAAAACGGCCGCGGATCGATTACTTCCAGCTCAAACTTACCTTTGGATACAGCCGCATATTCTTCCAGCAATGCTTTAACGAACTGGTAATAGTTATTGAAATACCGAATCTGATCCGGCCCTTTAAGCGCCGCGGTCTTTGCATAGTACAGTTTAGCTTTAATCGGCTGATTGAGTTTGCCCAAAATCGATTTCGTGCCGCCGGAAAGCGTATAAAGTTTCTTGTCTGTAATATCGACTTTCAAACCCTTTCCGATGTTTTGGCAGATACTTATCGCAGAAAACACAATAACCGAAATGAATACTACTGCGGCAATTGTTCGTAACGCTCTGTTCGAACCCGTTGAAACTTGTTCTTTTTGTGCCATACCTGAATTTCCTTTAAAAACGTCGCTCCTCGCAATATTCATGACGTGCTTATTATCTTGCCTTCCTGTCATCCAGAACAATACTGCACGCGACAATCCACCCGATAATCAACAATATAAAGTAAGAAAGATCCTCGAACTTCAGCACCCCTCTCTGAATAGACTCGAAGTGCGTCTGAAAGCTCATATTCCCGATAGCTGAGACCATACCCGCCGGAAGGAACGTCGAAACATAGCTTAGAGTTGTCGGCATTCCCGCAAAAACAAGTACCGCACACGCGACCACCGACAGAACAAAACTTATCACCTGGTTTTTACTTAGTGCCGAAAAGAAACACCCGATTGCCAAAAAACCACCCGCCATCAGGACGCTGCCTAAGTAGCCCGTAATGATCAAGCCAATATCCGGATCACCAAGATAACACACCGTAATTACCATAGGGAAAGTCAGGGCAAGTGCAATCACAAGGAAAAGCCACGCCGCAAAAAACTTACCCAAAACCGCCTGTGTAATCGTAATCGGCAGAGTAAACAGCAGCTCAATCGAACCGGCCTTCCGCTCTTCTGCCCAGAGACGCATCGCGGTCGATGGCACCATAAAAACAAACAGCAGAGGCAGGTTCATAAAAAAAGCTCGCATATCAGCCTGCCGCATTTCATAAAATCCCTCTTTGAATGTCAGATACCCTGAGAAAAATAAAAATATCACAAGGAACACGTATGCAAGAGGCGTCGTAAAATAACTTTTTAATTCCCTCTTGAACACCGCTAAAAAACTATTCATTATCAAACTCCTGTTTTTTATCTGTTAATCAACTACTCACCATTTCACTGCTTGCCGTTTTGGGTAATCCTGCGAAATACAGCGTCAAGGCTGCACTGGTATTTTGCCTTCAGCTCTTCGGGCGTTGAATCAACCAGTATTTTGCCTTTGGCAATAATTATTGTCCGCGAGCACACAGCCTCCACTTCTTCGAGGATATGCGTCGAGATAATAATACACTTCTCCTTCGACATTTTATTTATGAGCTTCCTGACTTCATGTTTTTGATTGGGGTCCAGCCCATCCGTCGGTTCGTCCAGAATCAGCACATCCGGATCATGAATCAGCGCCTGAGCCAGTCCAACGCGCCGTTTATACCCCTTGGATAGCGTCTCAATTGTCTGATGATATACCGACTCAATCGAGCATATCGGAACAACCTTATCGAGTGCCTTCTTGCGGGCGTTGCCCTTAATCTCTCGTGCATCGCAGATAAAATCCAGAAAGCTCCCGACAGTCATCTCATTATAAGCCGGCACATTCTCAGCCAAATACCCAATCGTCTTTCTGACCTCGATGGGATTCTGCTGAATATCATACCCGCATATATTAGCCGTCCCGCTGTCCGGCCGAAGGAAACACGCCAACATTCTCATCGCCGTGCTCTTACCCGCCCCGTTAGGCCCGAGAAGACCCAAAACCTGCCCCTTTTCAACACTGAAAGATATACCGTCAACAGCGACAACCGGACCGAAACTACGCCGAAGTTTTCTGACTTCTATCATCTTCGTCTCCACTAAACCAACTCAAATTGTACATCCGAACCTGATTTACTATCGTAAAACTTATAAATTTACCCGAAATCTCTTGACAGTCAATACCTTTAATAAGATTATTTTGTTCATTATTTTTCAAAAAATAAGGGATTTAATAAGGTTTTGGTGCTTATGAGCATCGTTGCGAAAGTAAAATTTATCGATTATCAAACCAGCATAAGCAGGGCACTCGACCTCATTAACGCCCCGGCTGCCATCCCCCGGCACGGTCTTATCATTATAAAGCCGAACCTCACGAATTCCTCTCCTCCGCCTGTCACAACCAGCGTCAAAGCCGCAGAAGCCCTCTATAACTACTGCAAAATCCACACAAAAGCCGAAATCGTTATAGCGGACGGCTGCGGAAGCGGAAAAACTCCACAGGTTTTCGAAACGCTCGGATATACCGGCCTCGCCGACATGTACGGCCTGAGGCTGATCGACCTCAACGATGCCGAAACCATCACCCTCAAAAATAATAATGCCCTGATCTTAAAAGAATTTCACATGCCAAAAATCGTCCAGCAGGCCTTCGTGATTTCACTGCCCGTCCTGAAAGACCACAGCTTCACAAAAACCACAATCGCAATGAAAAATATGTTCGGTATAGCCTCGGCAAAGTTCTATGCAGGCTCCTGGAACAAATCCAAACTGCACAGCCCCTCAACTGATAAGTCCGTTGTAGATGTATGCTTATATAAAAAGCCGGATATCTCTGTCGTAGATGCCTCCGTCGCACTCGAAGGAATGCACCTTTCCGGCTGGCACAATAAATTAGGCCTTATCCTGGCCGGTTTCGACCCCGTTGCAGTCGATACACTCGGCAGCAGGCTCCTCGGCCACGACCCGAAAAAAATGCCCTACCTCACATTATCACACGGCCTCCTCGGCTC
>JAVVFI010000068.1:0-16954 GCA_032250555.1 Sedimentisphaerales bacterium | reverse complement strand
GCAATAATAGCAATTGTAGGGACAACCTCTTGAGGTCTCTAAGGTGAAGGCTCTTCTAAAGCCATCTCTTTTAACAAAATACTCTTCTCTAATTTTGTATTTGGAGAAATCAATATAGCCGCTACTATTTAAATCTGCTATGTAGTTATGCCCGTAGTTATTATTCTTCTTGCTTAGAAACATTTCCCGTGGAACATCTTTTCCGGACAAATATTGCAGCAGATTTAGAAATGCCTCTTCGCCCTCCCCGATAACGATGTAGTCAATGAATTCATTGTTGAGAGTTTGCTCTGGCAAAATGGTTGGATGTAAACCTCCCCATACAATTGTCAATTTAGGATGAAATTTTTTAGATATATCAATGGCGTGTTTTATCTGTTCGCCGGTCATTACTGAAAGACCAAGGCAAAGAATATCATCATTTTTGCTAATTAGTTCTGATATTATACTTATTACATCGGTGTCTATTCTTTGATCGAGTACAACAACATCATAAAGGTCCTTACAGAATGAGGCAATCTGAAAAACACCAGTTGGATACTGTGTTTGACGACCTTTAACAAATGGAAAACATAATATTGCTTTTTTCATTTCTCGACGATATTTTGTGAGATTAGGATTTTAATTATTTCAGAATTAATCACCTCCGGTGGCAACATATTGCTATCGGAAGAACTGCAATTAATTATATGAAAATTTCTGTCCTTATCCACTAACTTTAGGTACTCTGATTCAACTTTCCTTTGTAATTCTATGCTTGCCTCATGTATATCTACCTTCCCATTAAGATAAGTTCGATCATTTCTGGATTGCCTATCGGCTAATTTATTGGTAGTGAATTCAAATGGAACATGCAAATAGATTGATATAGATGGAGAAGCTATCATGTTGTAGCCATATTCTAAGTCTAACACCCATTTCTCTAGTTCCTCTTTTTCTTCCGATGTATCGACTTTTGCGCATTGGAAAGCTATGTTGGAATAAACATATCTATCAACTATCACTATATAATCTTCCGATAGCCAGCGTTTGATAATAGGTTTTGCGTTTTCCCTGTCTCCGGCATATAGAAGCGCTACGAAATATGGATTAACACTATTTACTTTGCCAAATTCACCCCGTAAAAAACGCGAAATCATTTCGCCATATACCGGCGAATCTGTTCTGGGAAAATGCAAATACTTGTATTTTGTTTTTTGGGAATCAAGGTAGTTTTTTAATAATCTAATTTGAGTTGACTTACCAGAACCATCCAGCCCCTCAATAACAACAAATTTATCCATCTGTGATTTCCCGCAATAATATTAATCTTAAAATTGTAACCATGAGAAAATTCTTCTCTTCTCTCCGATATCCGTATCGCCCGGATCACGAAAACTGGCGGTTGAAACTCCCTGTTCTTTCAGCCATTGGATTAATAATTTTGAATGTGTACTCTTCCCGCAGCCGTCCGGTCCGTCAAGTACTATAAACCTTCCTGAAAATTTCTCTTTCAAAATCGATTCCACCTAATCTTCTCTTGGATACTCTAATGAATCTTCTGAATTTGAATCTGTTACGGAGCCATCATACACTAAATCAAGAGTGCTTACAAATCTTACCGCTGCAACGGTTACTATTAGTCCAAGAACCTGACCTGTAACTATGGTCCCGATTGTTATGATGTACTGAGAAATTGTCTCAGGATTTTCAGGTATTTTTAATAATAACCATAGAAGATGTATCATCGTACTGAGACAAAATAATGCTACCAACTCTTTTGATTTGAATAGTTTGAATTTGCTTAAAAGCTTGAAGCTGTTAACAACTCGGCAATCCAGTACAATTATAAGCGCGGGAATGAATAAAGAAACTTTCATCATAATTAACATCGTGGCGGTTGAACATAACTGATATAGCCAGGGGGCGGATGTTGCGGATTCAATAAAACCTGTCTCTATGGACGTGAAATATTTTGTTATTGAGAAGATAAGCATGGTTAAAAGAAAATAAAGACCTGCGAAAACAAAACCGAATCCGACCATGCGCCAGAAGAAGTGTTTTCCTGTCTTTAGTAAATCCAAAGGCGTTTGTTCTTTAGCCCCTTCAAGATGTACTGTTCGAAGAAAACCGTAAGATAGTATCATTGACACTACAGTGAGACCAAGAATAAAAAGTATTGACGGTAAAAACATTGTTTTAGTTACATCGACATCAGGTTCTGTGAATCCAAAAAGACTATGTGAAAGTTCAACTAAGGTGTAGAGGCCGATGATGAGAGTTACCTCTGGCCAGCGGGCTTTTAAAATCAATAAAGTTTTTTGGGTTTCAGTCATTGCTTCAGTTTTAATAGTAAAGGGAGCCTCGAAAAGCAGCTGTTCACAGTAAAAATGAATTTTTTAGAGGTTCCCAAAAGTTTTCGTTCCTTAAAAAGTGTCAACAGCTTGTACTATCTCGCTAATTGAAAATTATCTTCTCCGACAAGTTGCCTCATTTTTCTGCAGAAGTCAAGGTCGGGATTGACGCACAGGCTCTTATCGGCGGCAGTGCTGACTCTGCCTTTGTCTGTCCTTACCGCGACGAAAACAGGGCTTTTGCCTCTATGGTGCAGACAGATACTTTTTATCATAGCTACTTTCTCCTGGGTAACATCTTTGGCGTCCATTTTTATTTGGACTTTGGCGGCCAGCTTTTCTCTTACATGATCAAGAGCAATAAGTTCGGAAGCTAAAATGTTCGGCCTTTCCCTTCTGTGATCGATTTTTCCCTTTACGAATACAATTGTATCGGTGACTAATATCTCATTGAAGTCGTTCAAAACATCCGGAAACATTACTACATCGACCTGCCCCTGCAAATCTTCCAGTACGAATACCGCCATTTTCGATCCGGCATTCCGCCCTGTCTTTGTCAGGTTGTATCGTATCCTGGAGATCATCCCTCCGATGACAATTTGCCTGTCCTGAGGTGTATCGATCAGTTGTGAGCTGTTGTGTGTGGAAAAGATATTTATCGTCTCAGCGTGATGACTGAGCGGATTGCTTGTAACATAAAATCCGAGAACCTGTTTTTCGTAATTTAACATCAGCGGTTCGGGCCAGGGTGCGACCTCCGGCAGTCGCTGATGGTCTTTTGAATAATCGGTCTGCCCGGACTGTCCGAAAAAACTCATTTGACCTTTTATTTTGTCGGCCTGTGAGCTTGCACCATTTTCCATTGCCATCTCAAGGCCGGCCATCATCTGTGGCCGGGTTCCGCCCAGTCTGTCAAAGGCGCCGGCCTTTATGAGAGATTCGAGTACCTGCTTGTTTGCGGCCCGTAAATCCACATTTTCGCAGAAATGGAACAAACTCTGGAATTTGCCGACTTCTTGGCGTGCAGAGATAATTTGTTCGACAGCTTTTCCGCCGACTCCTTTCACCGCAGCAAGGCCGAAACGTATAACACCGCGTTTTGTTTGCTCTTCTGTCTCCTGTTTATACAGCGGCGTAAAATCAACTCCGCTTTCATTAATATCCGGAGCCAAAACTTCAATACCCATCTGACCGCATTCAGCGATATAATCGACAATCTTCTCAGTATTATCCATTTCGTATGTCAAAAGGGCTGCCATAAACTCAATCGGCCAATGGGTCTTCAAATAAGCCGTCTGATATGCGATAAAGGCATACCGGGTCGAATGGCTCTTATTAAAGCCATACCCTGCGAAACGCTCAATGATTTCAAAAATCTCCTCGGCCTGCTTTTTCGTCAACCCTTTATCAACGCAGCCGACTATAAATCTTTCACGCTCTTTAGCGATAGTTTTGAGCTTCTTTTTGCTTATTGCCTTAATGAGAGTATAAGCCTCTCGCAGCGGAATATCACCAAGCCGGTTACAAATCCGCATAACCTGCTCCTGATACGTCATAATGCCGTAAGTCTCTTGGAGTACCTCCGTCATAATCGGGTGCGGCAGACTCCATTTGCCGCCATGCTTTCGCTCGATATAATCCGGAATAAGTATCATAGGCCCCGGCCGATACAGAGCATTGGCCGCTATCAGGTCTTCGATGCGGTCGGGCTTCATCTTCATCAGAAGGTTCTGCATACCACCGGACTCGAACTGAAAAACACCTTTCGTTCTCCCTGCAGCAAACAGCTCAAAAACTTTCGCATCAGTAATATCAATTTTTTCCAGGTCGATGTCCACGCCATGGATTTCCCTTACCAGCTTGCAAGCCCGCTCCAATACACTCAGCGTCTTCAATCCCAGAAAGTCCATCTTCAGCAGGCCCACCTTCTCGACCGTCGGCCCTTCGAACTGGGTTATAATGTCATCCGAGCTGGATGACTTATACAGCGGCACAAAACTCTCCAGCGGCTCATCGGCAACAACAACACCAGCCGCATGAACAGACGCGTGACGGGCAAGGCCTTCGAGTTTTTTACTGATGTCAATTACTTTTCTTGTAAGTCCATCTTGATCATAGGCCTGTTTTAATTCGGGCTCTGTTTTTAATGCTTTATCGAGCGTCATATCAAGCGAGAACGGAACGAGCTTGGCCAGTCTGTCCGCTTCTGCCAGCGGCAAACCGAGAACCCTGCTTATGTCACGGATGGCCGCTCGCGCCTTCATCGTTCCGAAGGTTATTATCTGGGCGACATGCCCGTATTTTTGGCGTACATAGTCGATAATTTCAGCCCGGTGCGCCTGACATATATCGATATCGATATCGGGCATTTCGTTACGGTGCGGATCCATAAACCGCTCGAAGAGTAAATCGTAATGAATAGGATCAACATCACACAATCCGAGACAGTACCCGACCAGCGTTCCGACCCCGCTGCCCCTGGCCCCGATGGGAATATTGTTTTCATGCGCATATTTGCAGAAGTCCCACACGATAAGAAAATAGCTGGCGAAGCCTTTCGATTCGATTACTCCCAGTTCATGGTCGAGCCTGCTCTTGATTTCGTCGGTAATTTCACCGTATAGCTTTTTTGCCCCTTCATAACATTTTTCAGTTAGAAACTCTTCCGGCGTCGAGCCTTCCGGCGGTTCGAAACGAGGCGCGTGACGCGTTTTTAAATCGATTTCAACATTGCATCTCTCCGCGATTGCCATAGTATTATCACAGGCATCGACGTTTTCAGCAAAAAGCTGACGCATTTCCTTCGGACTTTTCAGATAAACACCGGGTGGATAAACCATTCTGTTCGGATCATCGGCCCTTTTGCCGGTGCTTATGGCACAGAGGCAGTTGTGCGCCTCGTAGTCGTCTGCTTCCAGAAAGTGTACATCATTTGTCGCCACCGTTCCGAGCCCCATCTTCTTCGCAAGGTCTCTCAGCCCCTCAGTGACATCCGGATAGTCACCTCCGTGTTCCTGCAATTCTATAAAAAACCGCTCCGGCCCGAAAATCTTCACGAAGCTTTCAGCCGCTGTGCGCGCAGCCTTTTCATTTCCTCTTGCAATTTCCGCTGTCACTTCACCTTTCAGACATGCCGATGTGCATATAATACCTTCGTTAAATTCAGCGAGGATCTCCTTATCGATTCTTGGCCGGTAATAAAATCCTTCGAGATAACCGCTGCTGGTCAGCTTGAGCAGATTGCGATAGCCGGTATTATTCTCAGCTAAAAGAACCAAATGATATGCCGCATCCGATATACTGGTCTTTGTTCTGTCTAATCTGCTGCCTGGCGCGATATAAGCCTCGATACCCAGGACCGGTTTGATATGTGCCGCGATTGCTTTTGTATAGAACTCTACAACCCCGAACATATTGCCGTGGTCAGTTACTGCAACAGACTCCATATCGAGCTTTTTACAACGATTCAGCAGTTTACCGATTGATATCGCCCCATCCAGCAGCGAATACTGGCTGTGTAGATGGAGGTGTGTAAATCCTTTATTAGCCATAGCTTATGCCGTCCTTATGCTCTTCAGTTAACATCTCTATCATAGGTCAAAGGCTTCCTTATGTCAATGAATCGCTTGAAGGTTTGTTGTAGAAATCATAAAAAAAACTTCCATGATGGTTCGTGATCCGCGCTTATGAATAATAATCCCGTTAAGATGATTGGGCTTAACTAAGTATCTATCCAAATACTCATAATCATATTTAGCTAATGATGAGTGTAAAACCATTAGAATATATCAAGCGCTTGATTGTGAGATTATCCTTGACGGAAAAGTGGCTGTTTTGGTATAAATTATGTTAGCGAAGCTTGTGCCTGTATCATCTGGCACATGACTGTATTTTTCGGAACTGTGGAAACTTTGGAGTTTCTTGATAGAGGAGGAATTATTACGGAACGGATGAGGTCATAGCAGCCATTTTGTGCTTTGCGCTATAGATACTTCTATCCCTGTTATAAAACTATATTTTTCTGAAGGAGGACTGTTATGGGTAAGCAATTGATTTACTTATTTTGTTTTACTTTACTACTTAACCTCTTTGGCGATGTTACTCAAATTAATGTGACCGTTGCCCAGGATTTGCTGGTTGATTTAAGGGCAGAGGATTTACAGGATGGCACAGGCGTTACAACTTGGCCTAACCATGGGGCTCTCGATGATTTCATAGCTCAAGGTACGCCTGTTGTCGAGGAGGTTGACGGCATTAAAGCTGTAACATTCGACGGAAGCAGCTGGTTTGAAGGGCCGGCATCCATAGAGGGTATCGAGGGAGCCGGTACCCGTACGATCGAAGTGTGGGCGTACAATCCGGAAATACCGAGCGAAGAAACAATTGTATCCTGGAGTCATCGTGGAGGCCCTGTAGGTACAAATATCGCCTTCAACTACGGTAATAACGGCTCATTTGGGGCAGTTGGGCACTGGAGCACACCCGATATGGGATGGTGGGGGACTCATTCACCTGCTCCTGCTGCCAATACATGGTGGCAATTGGTCTATACTTATGATGGTTCAGCCGCGCGTGTATATGTCAACGGTGAACTGGAAAGTGTCGTTGAGGTTACTCTGAATACTCACGCCGGTAATATAATCAGGGTTGCAGCCCAGGCTGACGACACCGGTGCGGGCGTGGCTTCACAATTTAATTTTACCGGGTCAATTTCATCAGTGCGAATCTACGATCGTAGTCTAACTTCAATTCAGGTACAGGATTTGTTTCAAGGTGTCCTTCCAACTTGGCTTAAAGCCGAGAAACCCATACCTGCTGATAACGCTGTACATGCGGATACTTGGGTGAACCTTGGCTGGTCACCGGGAACTTCCGCTGTCTCGCATGATGTGTACTTCAGTGATAGTGTCGATAGTGTTAATGACGGTGCTGAAGGCGCATTTTGGGGCAACCAGACATCAACTTTCTTTGTTGTTGGCTTCCCGGGATTTGCTTTTCCGGAGGGTCTTGTTCCGGGCACAACCTACTACTGGCGAATCGATGAACTCGAAGATGACGGTACTACCCTGCACAAAGGTGATATCTGGAGCTTTACGGTGCCTCCCAGAAAAGCCTATAATCCAACTCCGGTTGATGGCACAAAATATATAGATACAGATACGGAGCTGAGCTGGACGGCCGGTTTCGGTTCCAAGCTGCATACCGTGTATTTCGGTGATAATTTTGAAGATGTTAACAATGCCTCCGGAGGACAGGCAATAGGTACAACGAGCTATAATCCCGGCCCGCTTGAATTAGAAAAGACTTATTATTGGCGGGTTGATGAATTTGATGCTGCCACAACATATAAAGGTGAAATCTGGAGTTTCGAAACGATACCTGTTATATCCGGCTCCGACCCCAACCTTGTTGGCTGGTGGAAATTTGATGAAGGATTTGGTACTAAGGTCCTTGATTGGTCCGGACAGAACAATCATGCCGACGTTCTTGGCGGGCCCGAATGGACGCTTGGTTATGACGGCGGCTCGCTGAAACTTGACGGTACCGACGACTATGTGGCATTACCCATCGGCTCGGTTATCGAGTCATTGACCAGCTCTACCTTCACGATATGGGTTGACTTTTCGAATGCCGGAGGAGCCTGGCAGCGTATCTTCGATTTCGGTACCGGCACCACAATAAATATGTTCCTTACGCCCCGTACAGATACGGCCGGGCCAATGCGTTTCGCTATTACAATTGGTGGTGGTGGGGCCGAGGACCAGGTATCTGCACCTACTACTTTGCCAAAAGGCTGGCACCATGTAGCCGTGTCGATTAATGCGGATACTAACGCCATTAATCTGTATCTTGATGGTGTTGTCGTTGCGAGCAACAATGCTGCAACGCTTAATCCAAATTCCCTCGGAGCAACCACCAATAACTGGATTGGTAGATCACAATATGCCGCTGATGCGTACTTTAGCGGTTCTGTGGATGATTTTCGAATTTACGACTATGCACTGTCACAGGATGAGGTTAAGGAAACTATGCGAGGAGACACATCCCTTGCCTGGGGTCCCAGCCCGGCTGACAAGGCAACAAAAGACATCGATGAAGTCTTGCCTCTCAACTGGTCGCCTGGAGATAACGTATCAGAGCATGATGTGTACTTCGGTACCGATGAAACTGCTGTAGATAATGCTGACACATCAGACACGACCGTATATCGTGGCCGCCAGAGTGCTGCCGGCTACACTCCCCCCGAAGGTGTTGAATGGGGTGGTGGGCCTTACTACTGGCGAATCGATGAGGTTAGTACCGACGGCACTATCAACAAAGGCAGAATCTGGAGTTTTATAGTAGCCGATTACCTTACAGTGGATGATATGGAGAGCTACAATGACATTAATGAAGGTGAGCCCGGGAGCAACAGGATATATCTGGCTTGGTTGGATGGATTCGATAATCCGTCTATAAATGGTTCTGTCGTTGGTTATCCTAATCCACCATTTGCCGAGCAAACTATAGTTCACAGCGGTAATCAATCGATGCCTTTTGCGTACGATAACGCTGTCGGGAAATCTGAAGCCCAAAAAACCTTGACTTCTCGGAAAGACTGGACCGCCGAAGGTGTCGGCACACTGACTATCTGGTTTATAGGTGACGCAGCTAACGCTCCTGAGGCCATGTATGTAATGTTAAACGGCAATGCTGCTGTCGATAACGATTATCCTGATGCGGCACAGGCAGGTACCTGGACCCAATGGAATATCGACCTCCAGGCCTTTGCGGATCAGGGCGTAAACCTTTCAAATGTAACTTCGATAACCCTTGGTCTTAGATCTGTTACCGGCGGTTCGGGCATGATGTACTTCGATGATATTCGTCTCTACGTACCTTAAACAGGAACCGGCAGCTAAGGTTGCATAGTTGATTGCACATTTATATTAAAACGGGGCCTATACTCATTCATTCGGTATAGGCCCCTTGTTTTCCAACAACATTATTAAAGGAGGATTGTTCCGTAAATTTTCTAATCCTGGCTGTATTTCAACTCAATATTTTCGTGTTGGGCATCTTTCTTATCTCTTTCCTCTTCATACGGGAAATGGTATCCGGGCTCTTTACCTGGATCGCTTGCGTTGTGACATGGTGTGCAGGATCGCACTCCGGCTTTGTGGAAACCGACTGCCCGAAGCTCAGCGAACTTATAAGGCCGTTTGTTTTCCTTGATATCCTCTTGTATTTCGATAGACTTGCTTCCCGGGCCGTGGCACCCCTCACATGTTATTCCCTCATTATCGTTGGCTTGTTTTAGCGCATCGGCATCACCGTCGGCTGGCACAAAATAGCCCCCAGGCATGCCATAACCACTCGTATGACAACCAAGACATTTAGGATCCTTGGTATAGTCCTTATTGGGGTCGAACTTGAGTTTGGTTTTTTCCTCACTCTTGACACCAGGTTTCAGCGATTCAAAAGACTTGGCCATTTCCGTTTTTCGCCAGCTATTCCATTGTTTGAAGTGACAGCTCTTGCATTTCTTGACGCCTACGTAGGTGGCGCCTTTGGCGGAAATAATTCTCAAGCTGTCTCTAAACATTTTCTCTGCCTCTTCCTTCTTGCCCTGTGACTCATAAATAAGACCCAGTTCATATCTAATGCGGGCGGCATCAGCTTCCTGGTGAAGCAGTGCGGTTAACGCCTTTTCATCTTTGCCGGATGCAGCTCCGGGAAAGGCGGCGGACAATGCATTTTTGAAATAGGACATGGCTTTATCTAAGTCACCATTTTCATAATGTATTAAGCCCAGCTCAAACCCGGCCATGACTGCTGTGTTCTTGTCCTTCAGTAGCGAGGTTAGTACAGCTTGGCCCTGTTCCAATTTGCCCATGCGGGCATCGACAGCGGCCTGGTCGAGTTTGTCATACTCTTCGCCGACGCCGGCAAAAGCGATGGTTATAGCCAAAAAGGAAAAAACACAAATAATTGTGTAGAATTTAATGTGCGAACTAAACTTATTTCTCATTTCTTTGCTCCTTTATAAAGTAACCTTAATAATTAATACCACTCTGGCCGGGCCGGTGGTTTACATGCTTATGTTGATTCTTCTGGGTATATAAGTTGCAGCGCCTGAAAATAGGTCTGCATAGCTCTCTCGGAATCATTGTGTTTCTGGTATATTCGGCCCAGCTCAAACCGAAGTCTTGGAGAGGTTGGATCCTGTTTGATTCCCTCCTGCAGAAATTTCTCCGCCTCTTCCAGTTGCCCTAATTGGCGTTTGGCCCATCCCATCACTAGGTTAATTCTTGCTTTTTCTCGATCACTCCGGCCGGTCAGCGGGCTGACGAGCTTTACAGCCTTTTGGGGCTTACCGGTCCGACACAGCAGTTCCCCCAACATCAATGCTATCTCTGCGGAGTTGGGATCAATCTCATAGGCCATTTGCGCTTGCTCAACAGCCGAACTGACTCTGTTCTTACTCGACAGTAACTCGGCCATCTGCAAGTGGCGTTTTGCCTTGGCTGGCATTGTGCTGTTGGCCACGGTTCTAACGCTCGATGCATCGTCCGGGCTGATGCCATTGGGGATGTCCAGGGCCTGGAAGAGCTTGAATTTTATAACCGGCGAGAAATCGTAGGCGTGTCCCGGCTTAACGCAGAGAACCTTACCTGCGGAATCTGAAATCAATAGGGTGGGCGTGACAATGACGCCGAACTTGCCCCATATTTTGTAATTCTCGTCACCAATTATCTGCACTCCGACCGGCGAATCTTTTTGAATCGATGCAATGAATTCTTTGTTATCGACATTTTGCATCACAAAGGCGACCTGAAGAGAAGTCAATTTGCCTGCCGGAATGTCCGACAAAACGCTGTTAATATCCTCTATGGCCTTTTGGGAGCGTTTTTGTTGAGACGACAGGAAGGCCAGCATCAGCACATGGCCGCTGGATCGTTCGTAGGCAAAGGGCTTGCCCTCTGTATCCACTGCGGAAAACTCCGGCATTGTTTCACCCTGCTGGATTCTTCGCGCAGAGGAAGATGCAGCTCCATATATTGCACTTGAAAGTGCAAGCAAAATAGCCAATGCCGCTACGATGTTCCTTATCGTTTTCATTATCATTGCCTTTCAGTCCTCTCGGCGGGAGAAGACCTCCTGAATATTGCTTCCTTACCGTTTCTGAAAAGTTATCAAAACAGCTCGTTGAACTCATGCAATTGTCTTTCCGGTTTGACCGTATAGTCAACGGGAGTTTGTCGGTCATATCCTTTTTCTAAATGGCATCCAGGATCGCAAAATCCCCCCGTGTCTGTCTTGTTGAAATTGATCGGTAGATCCTTCCATCCACCGTATGGCACACTCATCCGGATATGCTTGGGTTGGTTGCTGGCATGGGTCTGATGGCACGCCCGGCAGGTTCGACCCCGGCGTTCCTTGTTAACGTGCAGGAAATGCAGATTCTGGTTGCCGTTTCGGAAATCAGTAAGATCGTCGGCGGTGGGCGTCTGAACCAGCGTGTTTTCATGACAGCCGAAACACAGCTCATATTTCCCCTCATCAAATGAAGTATAGAATCCCTCAGGATACGCTCCGGCCAATATTCGGAAATTGTCACTGCCATGAGTCATGTGGCAACCGCTGCAGTCATCCTCTTTGATGGGCCCATGGAGATATGCCTTGTCCTGTATCTCGTTAAACGCTGGCAGAATCTCATTTATACTCACACCTTGAGGCTCTGAATGGCAGGTCAGGCAGAGGGTGGTCGGAACACTGGCCAAAAGGTGCCGGACGCTTGAAGCGTGAGGCGTGTGACATTTCAGGCATCCACCCTGTTCTGAAACCGCATCATGCTTCTGTTTGGAATTCTGGGCCTTTGCCTGGATTTCCTCATGACAGCCAAAGCACATATCCGGCGCCTCTGCCCTGAGCATTTTCCAGTTATTGGCCGCATGCGGATCATGACAGTCCGCACAGTTTTCGCGTACCGCTTCATGAACAAAATCAAGTTCATCCAGTTCTTCCTTGGTGGTGACATGGCAGAACACGCACAGCTGGTCCGGTCCCATGGTCAGGCGGTTTTCATAATCGCTTTCATGGGCCTCGTGACATAAGGAGCACTCGTTGACTGAAGTAGGCCCGTGAACGTGGGTTGCATTTTCAACCACATCATGACATTGCAGGCACATCTCGCCAATCGTTTTAGCACGTAATCGAAATTTATTATCGCTCGAGTGAGTTTCGTGACATTGTTTGCATTGGCCCTCTTCCAGAGCACCGTGAATATACTTCTTGGTGAACTCATCATGACATTGCATGCAGAGTCCCGGCTCTTCGTCGGTCAGCTTATAGGTGTGTTCCTTTACATCGACACTTTCATGGCATGCTTCGCAGCTGCCTTCACTTACGGGATCATGTATAATTTCTTTTGAGGTGTGTTCAACATGACATTCTTCCGTAATGCAGCTGTCCTGCTCGGTTGTCGGCTTTTCCACACCGAAAGCGTATGATATTAAGCCAATGACTATGAGTAATGCTGTGATAAACTTTCTCATGACACTAACCTGATTGTACCTCTATAGTTGATTCAGCACTTTCCATCCGTTTTCCTCCGGCAAACATACTTCCTGTGGCTCAAAACTCTTTCGGTAAGGCCTCCAGGTCGCTGCAGCAGAACACCGGGCCATCCTTACAGACATACAACTTACCGACATTGCAGCGGCCGCATTTCCCCACACCGCACTTCATTCTGTTTTCAAGTGTCGTATATGCTGACTCCTGCGAAAATTCCAGTACCTCAAGTGCTGCCAGCACAAACTTAATCATTATGGGCGGGCCGCAGAGAATGACGATGGTGTTCTCTGATTTGGGTTTCATGTTCGTCAAAACAGTTGGAACAAAGCCGACTTCACCCTTCCATTCAGGGGTTTCGCCCCCTGGATCCACCGTATAGACTGTTTGCACATCCTTCATCTGCTGCCAGGTCTCTAACCGCTCTTTGTACACGAGATCCGCCACACTGCGCGCACCGTACAAAATGGATATATCTTTGAATTGGTCCCGAAGATCCAGACAATTGCGTATCAACGAGTTCAGTGGAGCCAGTCCAATGCCGCCGGCTATGAACAGCAGGTTTTTACCCTTCATCAGATCGATTGGAAACCAGTTGCCGTAGGGACCTCGAAAACCGATGATGTCACCAACATTACATTGGTGGAGTTGGTTAGTTACTTTGCCTGTGCGTTTCACGCTGCATTCGATGTATCCTTTTTGTGTGGGTGAAGAAGCAATACAGAAAGTTGCCTCGCCTGCACCGAACACCGAGTAAAGTCCGAACTGGCCGGCGTGAAACTCAAACTGTTCGCCTTGCTGTGTGTCACAGAATTCCAGGCGAAATGTTTTGGTATCTACGGTTTCGTCTGTGATGGAGACGATTCGCATTTTATTGACCATGTAGTCCAGGGGTATCAATGTCTGGGCTTTGTTAGATGAGCGTTCATTAGGCATCGGAGTTGTTCCCTTCTTTCGCTTTTGTTTCGATGTCAGTCAGAATGCTGACGAGATTCTGGCCCACACAACAGGCCCGTATGCACCTGCCGCAGCCGACACAAGCGATTTGTTCAAAGCGCTCTGGAAAGTATTTGAACTTGTGCATCACTCTTTGGCGGCATCGGGATGCCTGATCAGGTCGGGGATTATGGCCGGAAGCGTGCCTGGTAAACATGGGGTGAGAACAACAGTCCCAGTTTCGCCGCCGCTTACCGGTTTGCCAGTTGGCTTCGTCAACGATATCAAAACAGTGGCATGTCGGACAAAGAAAACTGCACGCTCCGCATCCTAGGCACTTGAGAGAGATTTCGTCCCAGAAATCGCCCTCGAAGTTCTCGTCAAGCCAATTTTTAATCTTTTCAGGTTCGAATTTTGCCTTAACTTCCGGCGGTGTGGGAAGCTCTGTCCCGGCAGGCGCAGGTTTGGCAATGTCGCCCAGTTTGTCGATGAACTGGGCACCCTTGTCGCTGCAGACCTGCATGAGTGCCTGGCCGTCATCTCCGAGAAAGACAAGCACATCGCTTTGCACGGTGTTATGGGGTGAGCCGCCTACCGACGTACAGAAGCACTGCGGTTCGGGCTTTGTACAAGCGAAAGAGATCAAAGTCGTTCGCTCCCGGCGGGCGCTGTAACGGACATCATCATAATCCCAGTGAAACACCTTGTCGAGTGCGTCCAATGCGGCCACTCCGCACGGCCTTGGCCCCATTACCACGACCTCAGAAGAGGAGGCAAGGGGCTCGGACTTTACATCCATATCACCATCGGGCTGCTTCTTAAATTCCAGCACTACCTCGGTCATAGGGAAGAATAGCCGCTTGAGCGGAAGTCTGACATTTGCGTAATCAAGGACAACTGCTTCGGGCGAATCAACAGCAGTCAGCTCGACCACACCTGATTCGGTTTCTACCGGAGCGATTACCTCCACACCTGCGGCTTGCAGAATGCCCACTGCCGACGTTAACCAGCCGGCCGCTGCCTGATACAATGTTTGTTCGTCCACTTTAGTTAACCTCACAAAATTCCCGTCTCGGGATCATCCACGGAGAAAGTCGTAAAAGGAGCTTTCTCTTCGGCTGACTGCCCGGAATGAAAATCGTACCATTCTCCCATTAGCTGGGCCATTTTCTGATTGATGGCGCCCAGTGGAATATCCATTGGGCAAGCCCGTTCACATTCACCACAGTTGACGCATCTGCCCGTCAAATGAAAGGCGCGTGCCACATTCCACGCGACATTGCCGCGCAAGTGAGCACTTGACTCGATCCACTGTGGGATGGTTTTCTCTGTAATGCAGCGTTTACAATAGCATAGCGGGCACACGTTTCTGCAGGCATAACACCTGATGCATTTGCTCATTTGCTCGTGCCAAAATGCCCAGCGTTCTTCTATAGACTTGGCGTCGATATTTGCTGCGGCACTATACTTTTGTTCAGCGTTGATCTTTGGCTGTTCGACCTGATCGCCGACCACAATATCACATCCCTCTGGGTTGTGCTGTTCGCAGACGGAACACTTATCCAGCGAAGGGTCTCCCTGGCCGGAGCATCTGACCCCTATCAGCACTATGTCCTCACGCTTAACTGCGTGCTCGCGAAGGAGCACATTAACGGCCCGAAGGTCGCAGCCCTTAACAACTATTCCTATTTTACCCATGCGGCGTATTGCGTCTTTAGACAGATAGACCGCGAGGTTCCCAAAACAACGGTCATCGAATACGAGACGTTCAGCATCCTCCGCTTTGCGAACGAATTCAGGATGCGAGAATGCAGACTCTTCGTCTCGGCCATATCCTATGACAACGGCAACGTTGCCTTCGGACAGCAGTTTTGAGGCTGCTTGCTGGAGGGGCTCAGTTGCTGTGCTGTTTGTACTCATTTACCGGTTCCTCCAGTCATAATTTTAGGGTATGCTTCAAAGGGTCCTAATGCTTTAACCTCAGCAGTAATCTCCTTTACGAGAGACGACCACTTGGCGCCTTCAGCGGCAGAGACCCAGGATATCTTGAATCGTCGCGGATCGATGCCAAGGAACGTTATCAACTCACGGAAAGCAAGCAGTTTTCTCCTGGCGTGATAATTACCGCTGGTATAGTGACAATCACCCGGATGGCAGCCCGATACGAGAACCAGGTCCGCACCTTGCTCGAAGCTCTTGATGATAAACATAGGGTCCACTCGCCCGCTGCAGGGTAAGCGTACGATCTTGATCGCAGCCGGATACGCCAGGCGGCTCATACCTGCCAGGTCAGCCCCTGCATAGGAGCACCAGTTGCACAGAAAAGCAACAATGCGGGGCTGCCACTCTGAAGCATCAGTTGAATCTTTTGTCTTCTGAATCATATTACCTCACCGATTAATTGCGTTAATCGCGGCAAACAGTTGGTCATCTCGGTATCCCTGCACCTCAATGCTCTTGGAGCGGCACGTAGCGGCGCAGGCACCACATCCCTGACACAGGCCTTCGTTGATAAAGGCGACAGTGGCTATGGTGTTTCCTTTTTTGTCTGTAAGTTCTCTCGGCCCGATGGCGCCGTAGGCACAAACACCCTCACACTCGAAACAACCATTGCACGACGTTTCATCCACGATGCCGATGGTTGGCTCTCGGCTGAGGCGGTTATGGGAAATCAGTCCCAGTGCCTTACCGGCCGCAGCGCCGGCCTGAGCTACGCTCTCGGGAATGTCCTTGGGGCTGTGACACGCACCTGCCAGGAACACACCTGCCGTATTTGTCTCTACCGGGCGAAGTTTCGGATGCGCCTCCAGCAGGAAGCCGTGTTCATCGTAGCCAATACGCAGTTTCTGGGATAGATCAAGTATGCCGCTGGCCGGTATCAGTGCAGGTGCCAGAACGACCATTTCGGCGGAAATTTCGATCTGTTTGCCGCTTAAAGTGTCAGCCCCGCGAACAATGAGTTTGTCTCCGGAAGCATAAACTTTGGAGACCCGGCCACGAAGGTAGGTGGCCATATCTTCTTTGACGACTCGGCGGACGAACTGGTCGTAGTTTTTACCGCCTGCTCTGACGTCCATGTAGAAAACAAAGGCCTGGCCCTCGTGCACTTTGTGCTTATACAAAATAGCGTG
>JAVVFI010000067.1:0-16967 GCA_032250555.1 Sedimentisphaerales bacterium | reverse complement strand
CCTTTGTGAGCATGTCGTACAGCTTGGAGGCCCTGGCACCGAATTCGCCCGGTGTGGTCCGGTAGAACGAATGGTCACCCCATCCGCCGCCGTACTCGCCGTTTTCCTGCATACGGTTATCTATCCACCACTCAATAATATCACCTAAGCGTTCCAGCCCCTCTCGCTGGTAAACTGCCCATTGAGGCGCCCCCGATACGGCCTGATATTCCTTATACGGGCCGGTAGGTTGACCAAGATACATCCGAACAATCTTGTTCTCGGGAAATACCCCTGCGGCTTTCTCAAAAAATCCCCGCGCTATACCAAAGAACTCACGCCGTCTTTGTGGAATGCTCCAGACCCCGCCGGACTCCAGCGTGTACCAGATAACCATCCTGCCGCGATACAGCCAGGTCAACGGATAAAGCGGAGAACTCTCCGGAATGTCAAAATCGAAGTCCTTATTGCGGCTTACCTGTCGACCAAAATAGTCTAATCGTTTTTCGCCTAACCAGCGCTCGATCTGTGTGATTAGTTTGGTAAGGTCTCCCCTTAAAGAGTTATCCAGATTCGTCCGTTCTCTGAGTTGTCTTAAACAGCCCAGGCGAACTTCATCACTGTTAGAATTACCTGCTCGTTGAATAACAGCCTCAATAGAATCATCCCCGGCCTGAGCTTGCGGTACAAACACAACGATCAATCCCATCACCAACCACACAAACAACAGTTGTCGCCTTTTACATTGGAATCTCTCCATTATTCGTAACTCCTCCGAAATCTTCATTATCATTATCCTTTGCGAATATTTTGTTGATTAGAGCAAAAGCAAATAGGTTACAGAACACTCCTGTGACAAGGCCGCTTACTCCCATCGGTGATTTTAAGAATCCGTTCCATATCAGCACGCCCGCCGCTCCGGCTATCGTACCGCTGAAGAATCCGGCCCTGGTGACACGAACACCCAGAAACACAGCCGCTAATGGAACGAGTATGACAGGCGCCCAGAAATTATAAGCGTAAATAAGAATGTCGAGAATGCTGCTGATTTTGATGGCGAATATAACGGCGAGAATACCCACAAAGCAGTTTGTAAGTTTAGCTAAGAGCAGTTCATGTCGTTCGGGCAGAGGATTTTTTCGAAGAGGTTTCACAATATCGTTGATACAGGCAGTAGCCGCTCCGTTCAGAAAAGAGTCGGCAGAGGACATCACTATTGAAATCACTCCGGCAATAACAACACCCCGAACTCCCGCAGGCAGTACTGTGCGAATAACAAAAGGCATTGCCTGATTAGGATTTATTGTCGAGTCCATCGCCAGCGCTATAAGTCCTATAGAGCCGGTAATCACAAAGAATGGAACTGAAAAAATACCGCTAAGCATAGTGCCGCGGGCTGTGTGAACAGCGTCCTTACCGATAAGCAAACGCTGAACATAAGGTGGCACCAGCGTTTCACCTAATAAAAAAGTGAGGAACAGTGACAGGAAAGCTCCGATTGTCATAGTATCGGCAGGCACTGAAAAGTGATTTGCCGGTACGGCCTCTCGAATAGCTGAAAAACCGCCCAGTTTGACAATACCGAATATAAGAGCAGTCGGCAGTCCAATAGCAAGGACGCAGAACTGGATGACATCTGTCAGTACTACTGCCCGCATCCCGCCTATTGTTGAATACGCAATTACAATTCCGCAGCCGATCAGAATACCCCAAATCGGTTCGATGCCGACAAATTCCTTGCAGATGAGTCCCATCGCACCTACCTGAGCGCCCACAATCCCTGCGCAAAGGAAGATAGAAAAAAAACCAGTGATGACTTTCGCCGGCTTGCCGTATCCCAACTCCATAATATCCCCCGCGGAGATGACGTTGGGAAAATTATCCATCTTCGGTGCAATAAACCTGGCAACAAGAATCTCTTTAAGGCTGAATCCCCAAAGCACCACAATGTTTGCAATACCCAGCCGAAAAACTTTCTCGGCATTACCTATAGAAAATCCACCACCAATGAATGAAGCTGAAAGCGTCGCGAAAATCACAAAAGACGTATAAGAACGGTGCGATACCGAGAATTCCTGCAGGCTCTTCATGCCCTTTCCGCTCCATAATCCCACCAGAAGGACTACACATAAGTAGAAAATGATAATTGCATAGTCCAGATAGTTCAGCATAATATTCAGGTCTTTTTCAGGAGCGAAAATTAATTATTCGAAACTCTCATACTGCTGTCTTAGCGAAAAAAAGCAACCGGCGCAATATCACCCATCGTCATAAGGCCCGGGCTTGACTCAAGAACAGATCTCACCGCATTAAGAGTAATAGCGCATGTGGCGATGTCGCCATTAACGCCGCCTGTAATTTTGGATTGAATTGCTGGCTCGCCATCGATGTGCACCTGCTCATAAGATTCAGGCTCACCAACCGCCGCCTTAAAATTTAAAGTAATAACTTCCTTATCACGGACAAAACCCCTCCCGATCTGATGCACACCACAGGCCATGCCTTTAGTAATCGGCTTGTACCCGGTATTAATATCTTGCTCGGCTATCACCGGCTCAAGACTTTCGGTATTCATATCGAGCTGCCAGCCAAGTCTCTTAGCTATAAAATCCACAGACTCAGACAAACCGACATGCCTCAGTGTCCCGCTTTTCCTTTTGATTTCAAATTCTTCTAAAGTTAAACCGGCTCCGATTTTCTGCTGAAATGGAATTCGACGAACCGAAGCATCCTGCACCCTCCATACCTCAACCTTCTTAACACTCTGGCAGGGAGCCGTTAGAACTGTCGGAAGGAAATCCATCAAATACCCCGGATTCACTCCGGTCCCGAGACACACAACTCCATTTTCACGGCATATCTCATCGATTCGCTTCGAAAGTTCGGGCTGAGTCTTCCATGGATAAAAAAGCTCTTCACAAGTGGAAACGATGTGAAGCTTGGCTTTTGCAAGTTCCACAATCTGGCTCTCAAAAGCAACAACGCTGCTGACAGTAGTAACTATAGCCGCTTCAGGCTTTTCGCCTTTGATTGCCTCATCAAGATTACTGCTGATAATTATTCCCAGCGGATTTAAGCCGCACAGTTCACCAATATCTTTACCGGCTTTATCGGGATCAGGGTCAACCGCTCCTACGATGTTGAAACAGCCGCGACCTATCGCATACCTAACCATTTTCTGTCCTATTGGGCCGATTCCAACGTGAATTATATTAATCATCTGTGTTTAATCCTTTTCTGATTTGAAATCAAGTTATTCTACGTTTGTTCTTTATACCATTTTGAATAATTTTTCTGAATTAATTTTCTCAATATATTTCGATTTCATCTGTTATGAGTTTGCTTTATTTTCTGTGAATAAAAATAAAATCGGAAAGAATGATGACAATCATAACAAGAAGAATTGACTACATTACAATAAACTATCAGTTTGTCGTTTGTGATTAGACAGAGTTATCAAGGTGCTTGGATTGTTTGTGGAATTCAGCTAAAAAGCTTACTTGCTCGATTCCTTGCGAAGCTGGAAGAGGGGCTTGGTCTTTTTTCAACCTGACCGGGACTAAACAATATTCCATCAAGGTTGTTCATCGGTTTCTTCATGCATTTCTATAGTTATCTGACCGGAAGCTTGATCGATTTGCTCCTGAAGTTTCTCAATGGTTGTTAGAAGTTCTTCGTTTAATTCTTCCAAAGCTTTAACTTCTTCGGTCTTTTCCTTAAGCTGCCCGGCCAGCTCATCGGCTAATTCCTGTGTATCCTTGGCTCTGGCGAGAGCTTCGTCCCTCTGGGCTGTAAGCTCATCTAACTGGTTTTGTAAAGAATCCTTGCCCCTTGTTGCCAAAGCCAGCTCCGATTTCATTTTCTCGAATTCTTCGAGAGTTTCAGATAATCCTTCATTCAATTCATTATTATCACTTTTGGTTTTCTCAAGGGCGCTCTTTACTCTCGCCAGCTCCGTTTTGGTCTTTTCGGTTTCGGCAGCAGCCTGTTCATTTTCTTGGACAGTTTTTTTACAACCACCCAGGAACAATATACAAATAAGTAACAAAAATATCTTTATGTTTGGTTTTTCACTCATTTCTTTGCTCCTTTTTGAGGTTTTTCGCCCCCGACACATCTTCCGACGCGAGACGGAGTGGCAGGGAAGATTAGTCGAAAATCTTGCTTAGTCTTCTTTGATATCTGTCTTCCCAGCTTCGCCCGTGATAAACATAGCTGATTATAAGAGGCAGGACGGATGTTGCTTCTGCATAAACCATCTGTTCGTAAAGAGTGCTGACCTTTCCCCATGAGCGGGCCTCTTTAAGTGTTGAGCTTGAACATGCGCCGTCTCTGGCATCAGCAACAGTAATCTGCACGGCGTATTTATGCATACTCGCATCTTCTCCCAGAATTTCGGCACATACAACCGTATCCTGAGCAAAGTTTTTCGGCACACCCCCGCCGATCATAAACAGCCCCGAGACTTGAGATTTTATTTTGATTTCCGTCAGCTCTCTGAAGTCTTTAACAGAGTCGATGGAAACATGGTTATCTTCATTTTCCACCTGATGCTTTACCATATCAACATAAATCTGCATACATCCTGCCGCAATGGTGCTCCCGGCTATGCATAACATAATCGTGCATTCTTCGTCATTTATCATCTTATTGAGAATATCCGCCGCTCCGGCGGTGTCTCTTGCCGTAAAGGACATATCTTTCATGGATTCGATTATTCCCGTCGAATCGAAAGACTTTATATCGATATGTTTCACAGGATCTTTTAGAAAAATGTTCTTTTCCATTTTATCCTCTGAACTTGTAACCCAGCAATTTATAAACGAGCTTTGCCGCCATAAAATCCGGGGCCGTATTTCTGCTGTTCGGACACAATTCCACAACATCGAAACCCACAAGGTTTTTCTTTTCGGAAACGGTTTTAAGCAGTTCCAAAACATCATACCACAGCAATCCCCCCGGCTCAGGAGTCCCCGTGGATGGCATGATAGATGGATCAAAAACATCCAGGTCAATTGTAATGTAAACATTTTCCGAAAGTTTTGAAATGACCTTTTTAATCCAGTCCGTATTATTATAGATGTCCTGTGCAAAAAAAACACCGGCCTTGTCCATGGATTCTTTTTCAGAGGAATCCATGCTCCTGATACCCACCTGTACAATGGGACACAGCTCTTTCGTTCGGGCCATAACACAGGCATGGTTATATTTTGATCCGTTATATTCTTCTCTCAAATCCGCGTGAGCGTCCAGTTGTAAAACAGTAAGATTCTGAAATTGTTTTGCATGGGCCTTGATAGAACCGATACTGGCCGAGTGTTCTCCGCCTATTACCACAACAAATTTGTTGTTTTCGAGATAGTACCGTGCGATTCCATGGACAGCGTCAATCATCTCGTTGGTGCTGATGTCCCCGCCCGTTGTCTCTTCTGTAAATATGCCTTTCTTAAAAACCTCTGAATCGGTCTCAATATCATACAACTCCATATTTACAGATGCTTCGATCATTGCCGACGGGCCTTTGTCGGCGCCTTTGACCCATGTGCTCGTTCCATCGTAAGCTACAGGAACAATAACAATTGCTGCATTTTCCGCTTCAGAATATTCTTCAGGCAGATATCCAAAGTTAATTCTTTCTTTCATAACAGATATATCCCATTAAAAAAATTCAATCAAACAAAAACATTGCTATCGCTACGGTTGTTGTCCAGAGAGATTCCTGTCCCTTTGCTGTTTGTGTTATATTGGTGGTCCTGATAAAAAGGCCGCTGGCTTTATATGCCTGCTCTTTTTCCGACCAGGCCGTATCGGGATCCAGTTCCATCCCCAACGTTGTTCCCAACATCCCGGCCGCAAGGTCTTCGGCCATGTCACCGGCCTTTTGGCTGTTCATCCCGTGGCCGTGTACCTCGCTGAGATATCCCCAATTGCTGCTGTCTTTAGGAACGGCAACTCCTATCGAAGAAGCTACCAGTCGCCCATGTTCTTCTGTATCAGCTCTGGCCAAAACGCAGAAGCTTATCGCCCCGGGAACTAGAGATTTGATACCTTTTTCCCGGCTGATTACCTTGCATTTGGAAGGTAATATCGACGAGACCTGAACAAGGTTTTGCTGTGCCACACCTGCGACACGCAGCGCCTCTTCAAAAGATTTAAGCCGATACTTATGCCGGCCTACTCCTTTGGTTAAAAAGACCCTCGTTGGAAGTAGATCAATCATTTCAAGCTCCTGGATATTAAGTTTATCTATTTACTCAATTATTTACTTAGGATATAAGATTTCAAAGAGATAAATGAAAATAATAATTTTTTTGTAAAAGTCAAATTTTTTATTTGACCATTTGGTCAGTTTTGACTAATTAGTCGCGTTCATGAAGACTAAGCATAAGAAAGGCATGAAAAACAGATCCCAAAAAAGAGCCTCTCGAACCCGAAAGAGGCTCAAAGAAGCAGCTCTGGATATATTTAGCGAAAAGACTGTTGACGCTGCGACAGTGGAAGAAATTACAGAAAAAGCCGACGTAGGCAAAGGTACATTATATCAGCATTTCGAGGACAAGGAACAAATCGTCATTACGCTCGTGGGAGAGGCCGTAGAGCATTTGATCGAAATTTTGCGGGCGTATAGTACCAAACCCGACACGCTTGAAGAGATGCTCGAGCATTTGTTGAATGCTCACTATGAGTTTTCTATTGTAGCAAAAGAAGAATTCATGTTGCTCTTCCAGGGAAAGTTACTGCTAAAGCTTGAGTCTGAAACTCTGGATGTGCTGGAGGAGCCGTATTTGCATTATTTGGGAGAGATCGAGAATATGGTCTCAGAATATCTATCCCCGAGAATAGAGCCAATAAAAATTCGTCGCCTGGCGTGTGCTGTGGCGGGATTTGTTTTTGGATTTTTTTCATTCGCAATGATTGGTATGACTCCTGATGAAATTCAGACAAGCATTAAGCCGTTAAGGCGGGTTTTTGTGGAAAGCTTAGTAACGTTTCTTGGACGGTAATATTTAAACTGAAAGTCGTGGATTATAAAATTAAGATGGGAAAAAAAGATACCAACGGAAACAGATTATCACCGGCTGAGATAAAAAAATTTGAAGCCATGTTATGGGCAAAGCGAAATGAGATACTCGGCAATGTTACGACTATGGAATTTGAAGCTTTGCGTAGAGATAGAAACGATTTATCAAATATACCTACTGACATGGCTGACAATGGAACAGAAAACTATGAAATCGATAATATTCTGGGGCTGATGGATAGCGAAAGAAAAATTCTTATACAAATCGATATAGCACTGAGCAATATCGAGGAGGGTACGTATGGAATTTGTGAGATGAATGGCGAGACGATCCCGAAAGCACGATTAGAGGCGATTCCATGGGCTCGATATTGCATCACATGTGCAGGTCTTATTGAGAAAGGTTTGATTGTTGAAGATAATTCTTTTAATATAGAGCAGGAATTGTTGTACGAGTTAAATTCTGACCATGATGATAATGAAGATGACTGAAACTCAGCAAATTTACTTAACAAAATAGAAGTTTTTAAAACTGGAACCGTAAAGAGTGATAAAGTGGGTTTTAACCTGCTTAATAACTACCATTTATTTATTTTCATGGAGGCTTAAAAAAATGGCAAAAAAGAAAGCTAAGAAGAAAGTAGCAAAGAAAAAAGCAACGAAGAAAAAGAAAACATCCAAGAAGAAAAAATAGACAACCGATAATATAAAATTATCAGAAAGCCATCATTGCTGATGCACTGGTGGCTTTTATTTTGTGCATAGTACAGCATTTCATAAGCACTATGATACTTGAAACGACCATTCCTGAGCCAATATAAGCAAATGTGCATTTACTATGGCTCAATTTGTATTGGACCTATGCGTACCGCCAGTCTTGTTCCAGCCAGGCATACTCCTTGTCGTGAATATTGGCAGCCGCAATTTTCTCGATTCGTTCGCGCCGGCCGCCTGAGAGCTTCGTCCACGAGGCGCTCAGGTTTTCTCGAACATGTTCTATGGTATGAACTCCGCATGTGCAGATATCAACCAGCTTATTCTCCAGAACAAAGGAAATCAAATCGCGAGGCAAGCCGGCGTCGGTACCTTTGAGATCGCGATCCTTCAAAAGAGCACCGCGAACAAAGGGCTTTATTGTAATCACACCTAATCCCTTTTTCTTCGCAGCCGGCAGCACTTTTTCCGCAGCGCGGTGCCGTATGTTGTAGGGTATGGAACAAATATCAAAATAGTCACCATATTTCTCGAACGCTTCAAGAAAAAGTTCGGGTGTAAAGTGGCAGCCGAATCCTGTGAATCGAATTTTCCCCTGTTGTTTTAATTTATCGAGCGCTTCCATTGAGTAAGACATGTCCCAATAGCCGGACTGAGGTGTGTCGTTCTCGGTATTGCATAGCAGGCACATATCAACGTAGTCGGTTTGCCAAAGCTTCAGTCTGTCTTCTGTCCACTTGTATATCTCCTGCTTGTCGGCTTTAATGCCTTTCATTTTGTGAGATACACGAATAGAAACGATTACGTTGTCCCTTGCCTTGAGTCTTTTCAGCGCCTCGCCGGGCACACTGGATTCTTCCAGGGCCGTGCAGGAATCGAGAAAATTGACCCCCATGTCCATACTCTCGCCAATCATTCCGACCGCCTCATTAACAGTAGGCCTGCGAAATCCTCCATGCCCGTCCGGAACCTTTTTATACGCCCAACTGTGGCCTCCGATTCCAATTTCAGAGACGCGAAGACCTGTTTTGCCCAGCACGCGATATTTCACTCTCCGGCCGGTTGCTTTCTCTTCCGTCGCCGAATAAGCATTGTCGAGCAGAGGTCCCGCCATACCTGCCGCCGCGCCAAAACCGAATTGCTTGAGAAATTCCCTGCGTGTCGAACTGTTTTCCTTTTTCTGTTTAGAAATGTGCTTTGCCATTTTATATGCCCTCAAAGAATTATGATTGTATTGTACTAAATTTCCCCCTAATCCGAAAGAAAAAGCAACAAAACCACTTAATTCTGTGTTATATTTATCGGCAGAGCAAAATTTGGAGATTCTTGATATATCTGTAACGGTTAAAAGAAAATTCTGCAAAAAAGGAGTTAAGATGATGGAAAATGATAGACTTTTAGTAAGCAGGCAATTTTCGTTTTCTTTTTTATTCCTGATACTTACTGTTTGCAGCATAGGTTACACAAAAACTGTTTTCAGGGCTATAGAGATATTCCCTCTCGTTAAGCAGCACGTACACGGCTCAACAGTAGTGGAGCTGCCCAATGGAGATATTCTCGCGGCGTGGTTCCAGGGCTCCGGCGAACGATGGGCTGATGACGTTGCTATCATGGGAGCAAGGCTGAAAGCCGGTAAGCAAAAATGGAGCAAGCCTTTCGTGATGGCGGATGTCCCCGGGTTCCCGGATATTAATCCGATTCTTTTTCTCGACCCTCGCGGCCGCCTTTGGCTGATGTGGTACACCGTCATTGCAAATCAGTGGGAGACTTCCCTGCCGAAATACCGGATCAGTGAAGACTACATGAATCAGGATGGTCCGCCAGAATGGTCATGGCAGGAGGCCCTGCACTTCAAACCAGGGGATTCTTCCGAACGGGGAATACAGCCCGGTGACCGCTTTGTAAAATCTATCGAAAGACAAATAGAAGAATATACAAAATATCTTTCCCAAAGTGTAAATCTTCCAGAGCAGGCAGCTCAAAGAATGTTGGAAAGGAGGAAAGCGTGGGGAGCGAACTTGCTTGCCAAGGCGCGGGGCGAAAATATGATGAAGTCAGGCCAATTGCGCAACGCTTCAGGCGGATATACAAATCAGCAGCTTGGGTATGCCTATTTTAGGCGCATGGGCTGGCAGACAAAGAACAAGGCTGTTATCGTCAATAAAAATCGAATGATAATTCCGTTTTACTCGGATGGATTCAGCTTTTCATTAATGGCCATTACGGATGATTGCGGCAAAAACTGGCAGTTCAGCGAACCATTAGTGGGCCCCGGAAACATACAGCCCAGCATCGCTATCAAAGCCGATGGAACATTAGTCGCTTACATGCGCGACAATGGCCCGCCGCCTAAGCGTCTTCATATGAGCACTTCCTCGGATGCTGGCTTAACCTGGAGTACGGTGAAAGATTCAGAATTGCCTAATCCCGGTTCGGGAGCTGACATTGTGACTTTGCGTAACGGTCACTGGGTTCTTGCATACAATGATACAGAAAACGGAAGGCACAGTCTGGCCGTTTCGATTTCAACTAATGAAGGCAAAAGCTGGGACTATACCCGCCGCCTTGAACGGGACATGCGCGACAGAAATATCGCCACCAGCAGCGGCTATCCCTCTGTTGTACAGGGTCTTGACGATACCTTACATGTCGTTTACAGTTACCATCATAACGACCGCCGAGACGCACCGCATAAGACAATAAAATATGTACAGTTTAACGAGGAGTGGATCAGGCAGGAGTAAATTAATGAAACGCCGAGAGTTCATCAAAAGCACAGCGGTTGGACTGACTGCTTTAACAGCGGGTCTCCCGCACTATACAAACGCAAAAGGACTAAGTTATCGGGTAGCGGTAATCGGCAGGACCGGTAAGGGTAACTATGGTCATGGACTGGACGTGGTGTGGAATGACATTGACCAGGCCCGGGTAGTGGCCGTTGCTGATGAAGATTCCGAAGGCAGGGCAAAAGCCGCCGAGCGGCTAAAAGCACCCAAAGCCTACGCCGACTATCGCCAAATGCTGGAAAAAGAACGGCCGCAAATTGTCAGCGTGGCCCCGCGATGGCTGGATTGCCATCGTGATATGGTACTGGCCTGTGCAGAGTTCGGCTGCCATGTCTTTCTCGAAAAAGCTATGTGCCAGGATCTCGAACAGGCTGATGAAATGATCGCCGCTTTTGAAAAACGAAATTTGAAACTGGCTATTGCTCACCAGACCAGATACAGCCCTTCGCTGAAACATGTCAGACAAATTATCTCCGACGGGAAATTGGGAGACATACTTGAGCTTCGCGGCCGGGGCAAAGAAGACCGCCGGGGTGGTGGTGAGGACCTGATGGTGCTCGGTACACATATCATGGATTTGATGCGTTTCTTTGCCGGTGATGCTGAATCGTGTTTCGCAAATGTCAGAGATGGACAAAAGCCCGTTACCGCAAATGAAGTCCGCGATGGAGCCGAAGCCATTGGACCGCTTGCCGGAGATGAGATTCATGCGATGTACCGTTTCAGCAAAACTACAACAGGATATTTCTCCACCCAGCGCGTCAAACATGGAGCTTCGAGTCGCTTTGGGCTCCAGCTTTTTGGAACCAAAGGAATACTCACAATGACAACCGGTTCTCTGCCGGAAATATGGTTTGTCGAAGATCCGTCATGGCAGCCAGGCCGAAGTAAGGCCCCCTGGAAGAAAATTACCAGTGCCGGGATTGATAAACCTGAAACGCTTAATGATGCCACCCTCCATTTTGGAAATTGCCTTATTGCCCGCGATTTGATAAAGGCCATCGAGACGAACACGCAACCGAAAGGCAGCATGTACGATGGGCGAGCGGCTTTAGAAATGATATTAGCTGTCTATGAATCACACCGACTAAACACCCCCGTTGATTTACCGCTGAAAAACCGCAGGCATCCCTTGACACTGTTGTAAGTACACAGGAGGATTTATATCTTATGAGAATTAATTTTAGAAACAGATTTCTTTGCATAGCGATTTCAGTTGCCTTTGCGCTTATATCTGTTAATTCCGCTATAGCCGAGAATTGGCCATGTTTTCGTGGCCCAACCCGGCAGGGTATATCACATGAGAAAGATATACCAATCGAATGGAGCCAAACGTCCAACATCCTCTGGAAGACACCGATTCCCGGCCAAGGATGGTCTTCTCCCATCGTCTTCAATGACAGGGTGTTTGTAACGACCGCAACCGACGAAGGCGCCTCATTTCGACTGTTATGTCTCGATAGGCTGACTGGAACTGTCATCTGGAACAAACAAATTCACCGGCAAAAACCGGGACACAAGCAAAAGTTCAATTCGTACGCCACGTGCACACCGGTAACCGATGGGCAATATGTCTATGTGCTGGCCTTTGACGGAACTCTGGCGGCGGTTTCAAACGAAGGTAACATAATCTGGACACATCAGGAATTTGAATATTACAGTGAGCACGGCTTGGCGGTTTCGCCGGTATTGTACGAAGATTTGCTGATTGTTCCATTTGACGGCAGCAGCCCCGGGCCGGATAAAAAACTTGGATGGCAAAAACCATGGGACAAGGGCCTGGTACTTGCTGTAAATAAGAATACAGGCAAGGTACAGTGGAAAGGCCGGCGAGGCTCTTCCCGTATTGCACACGTCACACCGCAGGTTCTGAGTGAAAACGGCAGGGACCAGCTCATCAGCTCCGCAGGAGATGTTGTGCAGGGTTTTGACCTCAAAACCGGCCGGAGGATTTGGACAGTCGCAAATTCCGGCGAAGGCGTCGTACCATCTATCGTTATCGGCGACGGTCTGATTTTCACTACGTCCGGCTTCGGAGACTCGGCCATCCGCGCCATTCGCACAGGTGGCAAAGGTGACGTCACGAAAACACACATCGCATGGGAATCAGCCGAAGATGTTTCGAAAATCCCTTCAATGCTTTATCTCAAACCCCTACTTTTCTTCGTTACCGAAACTGGCGTCGCAAAATGCCTCAGAGCATCAACCGGAGAGGAGATATGGAGAGAGCGACTGGGAGGAAAACACTCGGCTTCCCCAATTTGGGCGGACGGTAAAATATATTTCCTCTCCGACAAGGGAAAAACTACAGTTATCGCCGATGGAGGTGAATTTAAGGTTCTGGCTGAAAACGAACTCGATGAAAAGTGCATCGCAAGTCCGGCCGTCTCACAGAAGCATATTTTCATTCGGTCGGAGAAAAATATCTTCTGTATCGGCCGTAACCGGTAGGCTGAGATTTAAAACAAACTGCTTAAAACGTTAATTCGTCTTTAGCCGTATCACTCTTACAATCATCTTTATTTTTGTATTTCTCTAAATCCGATCTCACACTGCATACTTCTTCTCTGAGCATCTCAACCTGGTGTTCCAGGTCTTCTTCATATGTTCTTTCTTTTCTCTCAACATCTTTCTCAAGATGATATTCCTTCGGTTCTTCGAACTCTTTTACAATATCTTGAGCTTTGACCCGCCGGACGCTGCGAAAGCTTTTACTCTGCCAGCACAGCTTCACCCATCCGATGAATCTATAAACACCTGTACCGCAAAACCAGACAGACCAGACTGCCAGGTACCCGCCAATTGCACTGCCTAAACCTGCCAATACGAATAACGTGATTACTTGATTTTTGGGAAGTGTCGCCCAGAAATTATTTTTAGCTTCTTCTAAGTTTTTCAGGCAGTTGCTGACAGCCTCCGCATTGGCTTCAAAATAAGTAGGCTCAGTTTGACGGCATGCTTCCCAACCCTGGGATTCCTTGCTGTACATGTCCAGTTTATTTCGTGCCGTGTAATACTCATTAGCCATTAACAGAACACAAATGCAAGCAGAAAAAACACTTACACATACCGACAGAAAAAGTGTTATTTGGCGCAGCCCATATTTTCGATTCATAATATTATCCTCCCACATATAAAATATAACTAATCACTATTCGAGGAGCAAAAAAAGAGCCAAGAATTCTTTTTTAATAAGAAAATGCCATGATTTGTGCCGTTTTGAGAGCAAAATAACCGCAAAAACGTCATAATCGGAAAAATCGTTACATTTCATACTACTGGTGGCACTTACTTATAGTCTTTAACAATTTCATATCCCAATGAAATAAGTACTACAATGTATGGAATATGCATTGTAATTTAAGCCCCTGCTTTATCCGCCTCCTCTCAAAGCAGGGGTTTCTTTTTAAAATCCACTTTTTCTGCCTCTTAAAGCCGTTTTCTATGCTCTTAGCACCGTAAAAGTTGACAAACTCCGATATTTTTTGCTCCCGGCCGATGCATATCGTATATTTTAAGGGGAATCCCAAAGATAACCCCCTCTATATATGCGTATAAGTTGCTGAACTACAAAACGTTATGAAGTTGTTACAGCAGACTAATAGAAACCGGGCATAAGCTAAAATTGAGGAGAAATATTATGGGGACAGTAAAAGGATTTTGGCAGCATACCAACGGTAAAATTTACGCAGTTCAAAGCGATTCTTTCGGAAAGATCATCGGGGCGGTAGGACCGTTAGACCCTGATGACCTCCACGATCTCGATGAATACGACTACAAGTTTGCAATTGTCGATTGGATTCGAGATGCGTTTGCCTGTCATAAATTACATCGAATAAATCCCGTCATATGTAAGTAACGATTCGCAGTGCTTAGTTCATCTTGTTTTTACTTATTTGTTGCTCTTAATGAAAAGAGCTGATTCGAATTCTACCTGTCTATCCTGTACCCACGGGCAATTTCCCTTGACCACAGCGATGAATTAAAGTCTAATACCACTGATTAAAAAATTTAATTACCGGAAGGCTCGGAGGCCTTTCGGTATTTTATTATATGGTTTCCCGGCAAGTATTTTTCAGTGGTTTTCATGAAAATAAATGGAGGTCGCAATGCAATCATTCAACAGGATATTTATGGCTTTTAGAGTAGTTTTGTGCGTGCAAATTATCCTGTTAGCCTTTGGTGCCTCTAATGCCAACGGTAACGAAACTGACGCATATTCATTCGTGTATCTCGGTGACATACACTTCGACAGAACAAGTCACCATGATTTTGACTGGGTCCGCAAAGAAAAGCCGAATGATATCAGGCAGATAGAGAACTACGTCAGAATCACGGAAAACCATACCCCCGGCCTTTTCAGGCAAATCCAGAATTCAATAGAATCCAGCAAAGGTCGGATAAAAATGGTTGTCCAGGGCGGAGATTTTACGGAAGGCCTGTGCGGCAGCCGCCGGCTACAGGAAACTCAGTTCAAAGACGCCTTAAAGTGTGTCCGTAAATATATACCCGAAACCATATTCATCGCCGCCAAGGGCAACCACGATATCACCGGTCCCGGCGCCAGAGAGGCCTTCGACAATGTTATGCTCCCGTGGTTATCGAAAGAATGTAAAAAGCGAATAGATTCCGCCTCTTTCTTTTTTTTCAAAGGGCCGGACTTGTTCGTTTTCTTCGATGCATATCACAATAATAATCTCGATTGGCTCGAAGAAACTTTAAGCCAAAATAAGCATCGTCATGCGTTTGTTGTAATACATCCTCCGGTAGTTCCGTATAATGCAAGGTCAACATGGCATCTTTTTTCAAGAGACAAAGAAAAAGATGCCCGTGAAAGATTCTTAAACATACTCGGTGCGAATAAAGCAGTAGTACTGACCGCCCACCTTCACAAGTACCATGTCCTGGCAAGAAAAACTCCCAGGGGAACTTTTGTCCAGTTCAGTATGAACAGCGTTATCAGCTCACCTGAAATATCCGTCAAAGATTATATCAAAGACCTCGAAAATTACGGCCCCGCTCTTGTCGACCTCGAACCTGAATTTTCTCCAGATACGAAATTGCAGCGCCAAAAAATCCTCGAAGACGAAAAACCTCATATATCCTATTTTGAATTTGCCGATTTCCCCGGATATGCCGTCATTAACGTCTCGAATACCGGAATCAACATTGATATATATAAAGGTAACTCCGGCACATTATGGAAGAACGTACCCCTCGGACCGGTATTCAATAATTGAGGAAATGGCATCCGAACAGCATAAATCTGCTTGTGCCTTTAACAAAAATCTGTTCTTATAGAGTCGGTCCTTCGGATTAAGAGGGTAATTATAAAATAACTTTTAGATTTGAGGAGAGTCAAAATGTTACGAAAGATATTACCGGTTATTCTGATTACGTGCCTGGGTTTTTCTGCAAACCACTCGGCATTTGCACAGGATAGTAATGACGGCTGGATTTCCCTGTTTGACGGTGAAACTCTTAATGGCTGGAAAGCCAGCGAGAACAAAGACACTTTCAGTGTACGAGACGGAATTATCGTCGTCAGCGGCCCGCGGAGCCATCTGTTCTACGATGGTGATGTAGAGAATGCGAACTTCACAGACTTCGAGTTCAAGGCCGGCATAATGACAAAACCCCATGCGAATTCCGGAATGTACTTCCATACCGAATACCGGGATAACGACTGGCCGAATAAAGGTTTCGAGGTCCAGGTCAACAATTCACACACCGACTGGAGAAGAACTGGCTCCCTTTACGGTATAAACGATGTCCGCGATTCGGCTGCAAAAGATAACGAATGGTTCACCCAGCACATTATCGCCGATGGAAGACAAATAACCGTCATGGTCAACGGAAAGGTCGTCATGGAATACGCAGTCCCGCTGGAAGGCAGAGCAGCTCGAAGACTCTCCAGCGGCACCTTTGCCTTGCAGGGTCACGACCCCGGCAGCACGATTTATTACAAGAACATAATGGTCCGCCCGCTGCACAGACCCGATTTCCCCCTCGTTGACTACCACGTCCATCTAAAAGGTGGACTCTCCCTGGATGAAGCTATTGAGAACGCTAAGCAGCGCAATATGAAATTCGGTATCGCAGAGAACTGCGGCCTCGGCTTTAAAGTCACCGACGACGAAAAACTCCAGCCATTTTTCGACCAACTGGAAGGCAAGCCTGTTTATAGGGCAATGCAGGCAGAAGGCCGTGAATGGCTCAACATGTTCTCACCGGGTATGATTGCAAAATTTGATTACGTTTTCACCGATGCCATGACCTTCACCGACAAAAGCGGCAGACGTACCAGGCTCTGGATGCCCAATGAAGTGCATATTGACGATAAGCAGGATTTTATGGATATGTACGTTGACAAGATTGTCGCGGTCCTCAGCGAGCCGATTGATATCTATGTCAATCCAACTTTCCTGCCCGCCGTTATAGCCGATGAGTATGATGCGCTTTGGACA
>JAVVFI010000066.1:0-17114 GCA_032250555.1 Sedimentisphaerales bacterium | reverse complement strand
CTCGAAAATTTTCATTGGCCTTCAACTGCGGATAGTTTTCCTGCAGCATTAAAAGCCGCGACAGGAAACCGCTGAGTTCATTAGTCGCTTCAATCTTGCCCGCCCTGGAACCCGCCTGAAAATATTTCTCCCTCGACTTGGCAATATTTTCGAACAGCTCTTTTTCGTGTGTCGCATATCCTTTGACCGTTTCAACGAGGTTCGGAATTAAATCGAGCCTTCGCTGTAAAGTGGTATCGATATCCGCCCATGCTTTTTCCGCTCCCTGTTCGAGATTGACTGCCTTGTTATAACCGCTGATATACCAGGAGAATATTCCAAGGCCAATCAATAACAAAACGACCAGCACGCCTACGAGAACAACCCATGCTTTTCCGAAGTTTCTCATATCATTAATCCCTTCAAAAATTGTATTGTTGCTTGTTTCTACCATCCACCGCTTGCACCGCCGCCACCGAATCCCCCGCCCATTCCGCCGCCGAATCCTCCAAAACTTCCTCCAAAGCTTCCTCCCCCAAACGAACCGCTCCTGCCGTAACCCCCATGACCGCCGAATCCGCCGAGCATAAACGGCAGAAAGAACCATAATCCCATACCTCGGCCTCGGCCGCCTCCACCGAATATCAGGAACATAAAAATCAAAACCGGCAGAATGCTGCAGCAGGGCAGGCCTCTTCTTACATTTCGGCGTTGAGAGCCTATAGGAGCCATTTTGGGCATACCCGTCAGGGCAACTCCTGCTTTTGTAGCGATATTCTGGACTATTGTCAAATTCGCCTGGTAAATTCCCTCGCTGTAATTACCTTTCTTAAGATATGGTACAAGAACCTCTCTGCCTACTCGCCCGCAGTACTGATCTGTGATAAAACCCTCCAGTCCGTAGCCAACCTCGAATCGCCATTTTCGGTCATTTTTCGCAAGCACGAAAAGCATGCCGTTATCTTTGCCTTTTTGGCCGAGCTTCCATTTTTCAGCCAACTCGATTGAAAATTGTTCTATCGACATCCCCCCCATTGTCACCACGGTCAGGATGATATACTGGGCCCCGGTCTTTTGTTCCAGTTCCTGCAGTATCCCGTTTAGCGAACGTTCTTGTGAGGCGTTTATCACGTTGGCGTAATCTTCGACATAGTGACTCGGTTTCTGTAAATCGGTCGCCGCTTGGCCGGATGTTGTCGCAGACGATATTATCAGAAGCGCAGCTATTAATATTGTAAAGAATCGTCGCATAATTAAACCTCAAGCCTATCAACGATAAGAGATAAATTTTCAACTGTGGTATAGACCAACTCGAAGGCATTCTCAATTTCCGCCTCGCCGAGACGGGCATTTTGGTTTTGCCAGTTTCTCGCAGTCTCCAAAGATTCCAGATTAACTGAAAGCTTCTCAGCCGCCTTGTTGAATGTCGGTTCCGCCTGAACGGGTCTATCGATATCTTTTAACCAAAGGATTGCTCGTAAAAAAGGAGCTAGGCCTTTCGCAGTCGAAATCAAAACATCCCGGACGAGTTTTTTATTGGCTGCCGAGGCAATATAGCCCTGCCTTAATCTGATGAGCATTGCTTTTAGTTCCCGCTCGCACTGGAGTCGAACGTCTTTTTTATCAAATGTAAGCGTCTCGAAAGGATCATTACCGAGGATTGTCTTATGTGTTAGTTGAAAGTCCAGAAATTCAACACCAAAAACATCGAGAGACTGTTCGATATACGATTCTGTCATCAGCAGCGGCGGTGAGATGCGCTTCTTTCTCATCGGCTTGGCCAGGGAGGCTATGGCATTGAGCGAAGATAAACTTTGCTTCTCAAGAACGAGGACTGTATTAATGTCGCTTTGCCCGGGCCTGAAATCTCCTGTCAAACTGCTGCCGACTACCGTGATGCTCTGCAGGTTCTCAGCTAATTCTAAAGTGAGTTTCTCGATAAAATTCTTAATACTGTCGCGAATATGCTCGCCTAAAGCATCGAGCTTTAGATTTGTTTTGTTTTCAGCCATCTTGTTTTTACCTCTTTGATTTTCTGAACAGATTGAAAGCAGTGAATATATAATACCGGAACTGTAACACACGGGCAAGCGTTACTAAAGCAGTTAATTATATTGACACGGTAACAGGCTTGCCTATAATCAGTGAAATGCGGCAGCGACTGTACATTACTAATATCCTCGAAAGGATCTCTTATGGAAAAGATAAGTAACTGGGAATCAGGTGAATATAGGATGAATATTAAATTTCCCGATCAGTTAATCCCATTGCTCAAATGGATAATCCCGATTCTATTAGTGCTATGGCTTGCCTCGGGGATATATATAGTAAGACCCGGTGAGCAGGGTGTAGTACGCCGATTTGGCAAAGTTGTAAGGACAACTGGGCCGGGCCCGCATTATTGCCTGCCCCGTCCGATCGAAAAGGTCGACAAACCAAAAATAGAACAGGTGCGTCGAATAGAGATCGGCTTTGAAACCATTAGCCCGGGCCCGCCGGCAAGGTACAGATTCCACACGGAAGAGTCGCTGATGCTTAGCGGCGACGAGCAAATTATCGATGCGCAAATCATAATTCAGTATAAAATAAAGGACGCGGCCGACTACCTGTTTAACGTACGAAATCTGGAAGGCTCGCAGGGCACGATTAAGGACGCAGCCGAGGTTGCATTGCGGCAGGTCGTAGGGAAAAGGCCTATTGACGATGTACTCATCGGAGAAAAACTGCAGGTGGAAATCGACATACGCACACTGCTCCAGGAGATAGTCGATGGATATGAAAGTGGCATTAGAATAACCGAGGTTAAACTTCAGACTGTACAACCTCCAAAAGAAGTAGCATCATCATTCAGCGACGTGGTGAGCGCCAAGGAAGATAAGGACAAAATGATTCAGGAAGCTGAAGGATATAAAGAGGACATCATACCCAAGGCTCGCGGTGAAGCCAGGAGCTTAATCTTAGCGGCTGAGGCTTACAAGGAAGAAAAAGTAAAACGGGCACAGGGCGATGTTGCAAAATTTTTGGCTGTGCTTGCCGAGTACGAAAAGGCAAAAGATGTAACTCGAACGCGGCTTTATCTCGAAACGATGGAAGAGATACTACCGGGCATCAGGAAGTTTATAATAGATTCCAAGACATCGGATGGTGTTTTGAAGTTGTTGCCTCTTGAGGGCGCCCCGTTTGGTTCTAAACTGCAAAATCCCAACCTGGATACTCGGAGGTTAAGATGAATAGAAAACTTATCAGTATTTTTGTAATCGTCGTGATAATTGCATTGGCTCTGACAACTTCGCTGTTCACTGTAGATGAAACCGAACAGGCCATTGTTACTCAGTTAGGAAAATTCGTAAGAGAGGTAAAAGAGCCGGGCCTGCACTTTAAGATTCCGCTGATTCAGAAAGAGCACAAGTTTGAAGCAAGGGTTATGGAATATGATGCCGCTGCGGCAAAAATTATCACCGATGATAAAAAGCACATGGTTATCGATAACTATGCCCGGTGGAAAATCGTCGATCCGCTCAAGTTCTATCAAACTGTTCAAAACGAGTTCGGCGCACAGTCAAGACTGGATGATATCGTCTTTTCCGAAATGCGCGAAGAGCTTGCCAGGCACACCCTGACGGAGATAGTTTCGGTTAACCGCGAGCAGATAATGGACAAGGTCGCCGAGCAATGCAACCAGAAGGTTGGTGAATATGGAATCCGGGTTATCGATGTGCGAATAAAGCGGGCCGACCTGCCGCAGGAAGTTATGCAATCGGTTTTTGACCGGATGAAGGCCGAGAGGCAGAGAATGGCGAAAAAATATCGCTCTGAAGGAGAAGAAGAGTCTGTAAAAATTAAGGCACAAACCGACAAAGATAAGACAATCCTGCTCGCAGATAGTTACATGGAAGCCGAGAAAACTAAAGGCGAAGGTGATGCCGAGGCAATCAGAATATATGCCCAGGCCTATGAGAAGGACCTTGAATTTTATTCATTTATCCGGACTTTGGAAGCTTACGGCAATTCGCTCGGCGAAGGTACAACCATCGTTTTACCCGGCGACTCGGAGTTTTTTAAGTACCTGAGCCCGCCGACAAAAGAATAGGTTTCCGTAGTTTATCCCGATTAATCACAGTTAGTTGCCGGCATTTACTCACCGGCCGCAGCCGCTCTATCAATTTGACAGAAAAAATGCCAAATTGACAGTCCTAAAAGCCCAATTTCAAGCCCGATAAGTCTATTTTTCGCCGTTTTTTAAGCGTTTTTCAGTGTTCGGTAATCTGGCACGGACTTTGCATATTATTAAGTAGAATAAAAAGTTTTGAAAAGTAAAGAAAAATGAAAAAGAATGAATGATTGAGATGAAAAAGAAAGGAGGTGTCACTATGACACTGGTAAGATTTAACAAAGGACACAGAGGCGATTTGGCACGGCTCCACGGCGAAATGGATGATTTGTTTGACGGCTTTTTCAGAGGCCTGGACAGGCCCTTCGCGGGATACAAGGCATGGCCCGCTATCGATGTCGCTGAGGAAGAAGATGCGATCGTCGTAAGGGCAGAGGTTCCCGGCTGCAAGGCCGATGATATTGACATATCCGTCCATGGTAACGTATTGACCATTAGCGGGGAAAAGAAGCTGTCCGAAGAGAAAAAGGAAAAAGGCTACTACCATGTGGAAAGCACATACGGCAGTTTCAGACGTGAGGTCACTTTGCCCACAGACGTCAACCAGAGCAAAGTTGATGCGAGCTACAAAGACGGTGTGCTCTCAATAACGCTGCCGAAAGCCGAAAGAGCCAAGAGCATCAAGGTAAAGATTAAGGCATAGTACAGCCGAGTTGACCCGAACGCTAAAGTAATGAACAGATAAATCTCCGTACGTTGTTCAATAGTAATGGTTCCTGTTGTGTAATGGATTACATAACAGGAACCATTTTTTTGGGTTACATGGCAAAGAACTTATCAAACCGGCCTTTGCACTTGGTATCCGCACGCTTTGTCTTCTACTGATCTTTGGACTTTGTCTCTTTGCCTTTTTTGTTTTCTTCGGGGGCCAGGAGATCTCGCAAAGCAACTAATTTTTTAAGTGTGCTGAACCAGAAGGGTGCACCCAGACCGATTAGGATAGCCGTCATAAGAACTCCGAGTATATTTTGAATATTCCAATAGAATTTCCATCCCTCAGGCCATGGAGTAATGTCGAACAAGGCTAACGCTCCGACACTTTCCTCGATCATTTCAGAGGCTTTTTCGTATCCCTCACGATGAAACTTATCCAGAATCGACTCATATTCAAGAACAAGCTCTTTTTGTCGTGGATCATCCGCCAGAATAGCAGACAGCTCTTTCAGGATATCGGCTTTTGTATCTCCTATACCGCTTGCTTCCTCGATGGTTTCCTGTAAGTCGGAGTGTTTTTTCTGCAGCTCCTCCAGAGCCTTGGCAGATGTGTTTTCGTATTTTATCAGTTCTGAGTAATCTGTTTCGAATTTATCGGCAAATTGTACCGCTGCCGTTTCTGCTTTGGCTCGAAATTCTGGATCTGTTGAGAGTCTTTTCAGAACATCCGGTGCACTTACCTGGAAAACGACCGCTACCAATAGTGCACAGCCAAGAGTTATACAACGCATGATAATATTGAAACGCTGGCTAAGTCCTTTTTCCATACGGGAAAACCAGCTCTTCGTCTTCTCAATGACCTCTTCCGTTAGTTCTGAGCGGTTTAAGCTTTGTTCCCAGAGAAGTATTTCGAGTTCTTCTTTGAGAATCCAGGAAGCTTTGGGCGCCATAAACTTGGGTAAAAATCCTATCTTCCCTTGTTCCATAAGGCTGTTTGACTTAAGGATATCCTCGGCGGTTGTCTTAGCTTTCTTTATTATCTCTTTTTTCTCCGATTCGCTTAGAGGCTTTTGGTCGTCTGGAGTAATAGACGCTTTCATTTTCTCTAATGTCTTATTTGCTTCTTCATATGCAAATTCCGCTTTGGCAACTTTACCGTCCGCCTCTGAAATATCTTTGGATGTCGCCTTACCTTTTTTTTCGAGAGAATCGGCCGTTGCTTGAGCTTCGACTACAGCCATGTGTTTGACTTCACAATCTTTTTCCGCACGTGCGAGACTGGCGCCGACACCCTCTTCTTGGGCTGTAGCCAACAGTTCTGCTAATCCTGCTTGCAGGTTGTTCGCGCGGATGCTCAGGAAGTGGGCGACTGCCTGTGTCAAGGCCGTGACCAGTAGGCTTAGGATGAGCATTATGCCGGCAAATCCGATGAGAATTGCGAGAATTTCGAATAATGAGTTATTGTTCATGTTATCTTCTCCAGATAAGTGAATAATGATATTTAATCTATTCTGTGCTTATCCATTGTGTGCCGTTGCTTCGACGTGTTTGCTGGACCGTCGGTGGGGACATTGGATCACCGTCTTCGGCGTCAACCTCGACAATACGGAACTGTTTGCCGTCTGTTTCGATTAGAATGTGGCATAACTCGTGCATTTTTTCTCGTTCCTCTTTTGCTTGCAGATCGTCCCAGTTGAATCGCTTCTCGTGAATGAACGTGTGATAAACGCGATGTGAGCCGCCAAGCCAACTGATGACTTCATTGCTGGGATGTCTCCAGGAAGTGGTGAAGCCCCTCGGTCCCATCGATGCCACTGACAAAACAGGACCGGCCTTGCGGAAGAATGTTTCGTATCCGTGCCAGCTGCCGTGATGTGGAACTTTCAGCACGTCAACGTTCAGGATATTCGATTGGTTCCCGCCGTTGAGATGATTGATTAGTTTTTCCTCGGACTTTTCGTTATGGTCACCGGTAAACAGCATAGTAAATTTCCCGTATTCGAGACGGAATGTCACGCTGTTCCCGTTTATTGTCTCGCTCCAGCCTCCGTACTTTCGGGCCCTCTGCAGTGGCCAGATAAGCTTGAATTCGATATCAGCCAGATTCACTCCTCGGTTTAGTGCGGATTCACGCTCTGCGATAAAGGACCCGTTTTCCACGCATCGCTGAAATGTGTTCACCTCGATCGGGTCTTCCTCTTCCAGTACTGCACTGGCAAGGTCCTGATATACGCCCTGAAATTCATCGTTATTGAACCTTTCCTGCAGTTCTTGTTTGGTGTTGATCAGGTAGCTTTCTCTCAGTTTCTTACCTTGTTCATCGTCGTCCGGATCAAGGAAAGCCATTCCTCTTACAAGCTGATTATCGCTTATTTCCCTGACAGCTTCTGTGGCGGTTGTTGAATCAGAGAAATTTCGCTTACCCCGACGATACGATGCCAGGCCGTTGTGATAAATTGATTCGATTCCGATGGAATCTTCGTTCAGTATGTGTATGAGCCCTTTAACATGGTCACCATCGTGATGTGTGATTACTGCGTGTTCGATAATGACCGGTGCCTCATACAGTTGCAGCAGAAAATTCTCCATGAGTGTTTCGTTCTGTGGGTAATGGGAACCGCCGTCGATCATAATATCCACTGTCTCGGTGCGGCTTGTATCATCATCCATGGAATCTGGGTCATAGTTGCACTTACCGGGCAGTCGAATGAGAATACCATCCCCTTGCCCGACATAAACTATCCAGATTTGCATCAGATTATCATCTATAATTTGATGATTTGTGATTTGATCCCTTTTAAACGATTTGTAGTTCGGGGGCGTGCCCTCCGTATATGGAATGCACAAAAACAAAATCATAATAACAACCGGAAAGAGCCGCTTATTGAAGTAGTGGTAGCCTGATCGACCCTCTTCGCATCTCGAAGTTTCTCTCATAATTGAGTTCTTCATATTCTCACCTCCATTCTATAGCTTATGCAAATGTAAGTGTTTTGTAATCCGACTCAAATCATTTTGTTAGAAGCTTGTTGGGCAAAAAGCCCTTTGCCAAAGGTATAAAATAATTTACGATAACTGCCGACGGATCAATCGTTTATAGTTGTCGATCCCCGATGCTCTTATGCCTTATTCAGCCGGAATGGTCCTTCTATCGAAGCCGTGCTTTTTGCAGTCAATGATCTAACGTTCCGCTTATCTTAAGGCCAAACTAACTTTATTATTGACTGAGATCAAAATAATTCTTTATGATTTTTTTTTACTGTATTAAGGGGAAATTTAATCCCGTTCAAAGCAGTGGAAGAATAGTCTCTGCTGATAGCTATACAATGATACTTGTGCGACTATATTAAAGGCGATTCTGAGTAGCTGAATATTGATTAAAATTATTATTTATTTGGTGTTCCAGCCCACTTTTTGTGTGTCCTGGAGTAGTAGATTAAACCGGTATTGTCCGGTTGCTAGAGAATATGTCCGTGAATTGCCGTAAAAGGTTCTTATTGGCTGATTAGTAACTTACTGCACAGCCCCGAAGCTGCTTTTCTTTCAGGAAAAAATTAATACACCAACCTTAGCCGGGGGATTGTTCTATCCCCAGGTTTCTTCCTTGCTTGTCGGTCGTAATAGTACTCGGAGTACCTAATAAATGCTCTTACATAGCAAAGAACTTATCTATACGGCCTGCCAAATCGGTCAGATACTCTTCTTCGCCGCTTTTTAATTCTGTTGTGAGATACCCATCGTAGCCAACTTCATCCAATGCCCGGCGTACTTGTGGCCAGTTCACATCGCCGTCCAGCAGATTGGTCCATTTATAGCCGCTCCGTTTGAAATCTTTAAGATGGATTTTAACGATACGGTCGCCGAGCGTGCGTATCCAGTCCTGTGAATAACCGAATAGAATTACATTGCCGATATCGAAGTAGGCCTTGAGCCATGGACTCTCGAAATCATCCACGTACCGCGCGAATTCAATCGGGCTAAGCAGAAACTTGTTCCAGACATTCTCGACAGCGATTACCACGCCAAGCTCCGCCGCCAGCGGCAACAGCTTTTTGATATGCTTTTGCGAGCGCTTATAGGCCTGCCTATAGCTTACGTCCTCTTTGACGATGGCGGGAACAAGCAGCACCGCATCTGCACCAAGCGCTTTGGCACTGCGAAGGGCGGTCTCCATTGTCTCAATCCCCTTGTCGATTACTTTGGGATCGGGGTCGGAAAATGGTGCATCCCAGCCTCCGCGCACTATGGAATGAATCGGTACTCCGGCCTCACGAGCTAACTTGCCAAGCCGCCGGGCCGCATCAAGGTCCTCCATTGGAGAGCCTTCTATGCCGTCAAATCCACATTTTTTTGCTAATTTGAATTTGTCCTCGTCGGAAAGCTGACGCGGCAGCATCCCTAATTGAAGGGATTTGCGAAGCTTGGCGCGTTTCTGACTGCTTTGGGCAAAAGCCGACTCACTCAGCAGTCCTGTCCCGGCCGTAACCACAGCAGCATACCTCAAAAAACTTCTACGTCCCATAATACCTTCTTGCATAAGTCTGCCTCCCGTCTTCTATGTGTTTCAACAATTAAAATCGATACTCGAACCTTAGCATTTATTGCCATTCTTCATTTGTGTTAAATATAACATTTGTTGACCGGATAATCCAAACTGAAAAACGGTACAAACTGCAGAATATGCTCTTTTTTATCGTCACAAAAGCCCGGTAATATGTGCTATTTGTTCGGATGATTGAGTTTTTATTGGCCCGTCCCATAAAAAGATAAAGTTTTTCATATTTCTTTGCCGAATAAATTATATGTATTAACAGTTTTAATAGTATTGAAAAGCCGTATTCTAAAACAACAAAGGGATTTTTCAAAACTTCATTGTGTTACCGGATCCTGTTTTATGAGAAATCGATAAACGGGTACTCGGAGCTGGAGAGAAATTATGAGAACCATAGCGGTTGTTAACCAAAAAGGTGGTTGTGGTAAAACTACAGTATCTATAAACCTGGCCAGTGCACTTGCGGACATAGGCCAGAAAGTTCTGCTGGTCGATATGGACCCGCAGTCCCATTGTGCCGTGGGGCTTGCTGTCCCTGAGGACCAGATCGAACAGAGTATCTACGATGTCCTCATAAGCACCAGTAGAAATGAGCCTATAAGACTCACCGAAGTGCTCTGGCAGATTAGCGACAAGCTGGAACTTGCACCGGCAAGTTTAGACCTCTCCGCTTTCGAGCAGCAAATGATGGGAGTTACCGAACGTGAGTGCTGTCTCAAAGATGCTCTGAATGAGATAAAGAGCGATTACGACTACGTAGTGATCGATTGTCCCCCTGCCGTGAGTTTGCTGACGTTCAATGCGCTCCGTGCCGCCGATGAAGTTATTGTCCCGGTTGAGACCGGCTACTTTGCTCTCCACGGCCTTAGCAGACAGCTCGAAACACTCAGCATACTCTGCAGGCGATGCAGCCAGCATGTCGATGTCAGAGTCCTGGCAAGCATGTATGACATAAGAACTAAAATGGCGAGAGAAATTTTGGCTGAATTACGGAACCACTTCTCGGGAAAAATGTTTAAGACGGTTGTCAGCTTCAATACTAAAATCAAGGAAGCTTCAAGTTTTGGTCAGCCAATAAGTGAGTATGACCCGGCCAGTAAGGGTCAAAAAGATTTTCACTCACTCGCCGAAGAGATTTTAGGCTCGCAGTCACAACAGCAGCGACACGAGTTTGTCAACTCTCTCGCGGACCAGCTCGAATCAATTAGTGCCACCGCTGATGAGTTGCTCCAGACCACAAGGCCCCCTGTAACAACTGTTCCCGTGCCTGAAACACCACAGCCTGTTATGCAGCTTCCTGTTGAAGAATCTCTTCCAACCGAAGAAGTGCTCCCGGAGGTAACGGTACCGGAGACACCTGAAATCGAAATCCAGGAAGCTTCGAAACCGCGTGATACCGCAGCCAAACTTTCAGACTATTACGGCGTAAGTCAGAAGGATGATGCCGTCGTATTTGTTACCTTATATCCGCGAGCCGAAAATGTTCAGATCGCCGGTGATTTTAATAACTGGCAGCCTGAAAACACAACAATGCAAAAAGTCGGCGAAAGCGGAATTTGGCAAACTGAGATGAACCTGTTTCCTGGAAGATATCGATATCGACTGGTTGTCGATGGACAGTGGCAGCAGGACCCATATAACGAACAGACCGAACTAAATCCATTCGGTGGGTTTAATTCGGTTATCGAGGTGCAATAACTCGACAGGCACTTTTAACGGATGTAGCGCAACTTCTCTAAACGCTTGGAGTTAACTGCTTCCGTTCCCTCTTAAGGTTAGCATGTGTGGAGGATGGACAGGCTCAATTATTATTCTCCAGGCAAAAAAAATATTTTTTATTTGCACAAGCGTCCGATAAAGATGTAGTATATGGAGGAATTTACCGGATTTCCGAAACAACGGTTATTTGTAAAGGGAATTTGTTAGTATTTGAGAATGGAAGCTCGCTGCGGATTACAACGGATTATTGAAATCGGTTATCGTGTCGTTTTCTGTAGTCTCGATTTCACTTCCACTTTGACGCACTCCAGTGCTTTCAATTTCCAGATACTTCTCTTAGGACGGGGAGTAACATAGATATGTAAAAAACAGTTTCTAATTGTAACTTGGGGGCAAGGAAGGAGGCGATAAAGGCCAAAAAAACAACACTTATACGGAGGCATCATGAGGGTGATGATAAGTGTTAGTTTAGAAAGGAAACGAATTTAATATTAAGGAGAATGGCCATGAAAAAGCTAATAGCAATGGTAATCCCCATGCTGGTGCTTTTCGCAGGTGCTTTTACACAAAGTAGTGATGAAGCTTTAGCTCAGGGAACCCAAAATACCTCGACCAATGTAAATACCGATGTTGATACCAACCAGAATCAGTCGGTTTCCGTCAGTGCGGGTGGTGATGCCGATTCAAGCTCCAAATCTTCCTCCGGCTCTAATTCGAGCATCATTTCTACCTCAATCTCAAACTACAAAACCCGAACACCCCCGATTACGACCTTCCCTCCATATTTGCCCTATTGGAACCATGGTGGATGGGGTACAATAAAAGCCTACTTCCCGAATGGCCCAAATACCGACGACCAGGTGTATGAACGAGTTTTCGACCCACAAAATCCAAATGATCAAAGAGAACTCAGGGGTGTTCTTGAATCATTACCTTATGAAAACCCGCTTAATATTTTCGGAGGCATTCTTAATGGCGTCGGAGCCGTCTTTGGCGGGCCTGATAATTACCATCACGGCAGAGGTTTTGAAATAGCAAGCTCGCTTGTTCGAACCCGCAGACCCAGGCGCAAGCCTCTTTTGGTCTTTATTGACTCCAATGTGGATACAAAGCTTCTTAAGGAAACTGGCTACACTTATGTTGGAAAAGTATCCCTGGAAGGAACAGTGGATCGAAACTGGGATCATGTCTATGATGCCGCGGTAGCAGAGGCTTTGCCATGGGACGTTGATATCCTTCTCATCTCCGGCGGAATGAAAGGCGTTACCGTTGGCTCCAATCTCTCTTTTCCCGGTGCCGGCGGTGCATACAGCCAGGCCAACTACTCTATTTCTATGTTTGGATCTGTCTCGAGCGGAATTACCGAAGGTAAAGGAAAGGCTCTTGTCAGCGCTGTCGGTTATAGATATTGCCCGGCCGCTGCTAACAGGAGAAGAATTCCTCAGGCCTTCTATAAAAAAATCCAGGCTATGGTTAAACCTGTAAAACAAAGCGAAGAAGTTGTCCGGCAAATCCCACAGGTCGAGGAAACAGAAATTGTTAACGAAATACCCGAAGAAAAATCCTTTGAAGCCATACAGGAACAGTACCTTGAAACAGACAAAGAACCATTGACTGTCGTTCTCAAAGAAGTGCCCCCGGCGCCGAAAAAGGATAAATGCCCTCCAATCGCGGAAGAAAAACGAATGGCGGCTCCCAAAAAGAAGCGCCCAGGGATTAAAGTCAGCCGGGAACTTATGGAAATGGCGGGATTCCCCGAACACCAGCAGATACATAACCTGATGGTAAAGTGAATTTATTGAAGGACATTGTCTAAAGAAACGGACATGACAACTTCCCTGCCGGGCAGAAGGTAAATTGCCTGTAAACCAACAAAAGTTGTTTCTGATATTGACGTAGCTGCTGTATGTTTAGCAGTCAGAAAGAAATCTGAAAATATAAAAAGGAAAGGAGTTTTAACAATGCTTAGAAAATTCTTAATAGTTACGGTGGTTATTTTGCTGTTTTCCTCTGACACCTTTGCTGATATTGGGCAGGTAGAGGGATTTTCAATTGGTACACTCAATCTGGTGGGAAGACGCGGCCCAATCGGCTCAGCGCAAGGCGGAAACATAGTTATAATTGGCCATAGCCAACAGATACAAAAGCCATACTTTTCCACAACAGCCAGGCAGCAGGAAAAAGGAATACTCATCCAGTATGGAACTGCAAAAGGTGACGGTGGCATTTCCGGTGTCGCCCAGGGTGCGAAAATTAAGGGCATGCAAAGCCAGCTTACCAAACCCTTTGGCCAGGCAGTGCAGGGACAACGCCTTAATGTTAACCTTGGACAAATAGCACTGAAAGCCGGTGGTGTAGGCGGTACAAAGGGGGTGCAGGGTTTCGTTGGCGGCCAAAGCCAGACGATTACTTCTCCGAGCATGACGAGTTCCCAGACACAGTTTGTTGGAATTGGACAATGTTCAGCAATATCCGGCGGCATAGGCTCGACGGGTATTGTGGTCAATACCGTAAATGTCAAGATGGGCCAGGGACAAATTGTTACCGGAAACCCTACCTATCCACATTACAAAAAGTAACTAATGAACAGATAAGAACCTGTCCGGATAGGTTCTAAGTGTGGAAAAATTTTAACAGACTTCCTTCAGGACTTCGTCCGAATGGGCCTTAAAGAGACCTCTTGCATATAAAGAGTGCGTAATCTCTTTAAGGCTCTGTCTTTACAGAGCTTCCCTTATATCCCATATTTTTTCTCATTTTTTAGTTGAAAACAGCGTCCTATAATATTAGGATTCCGGCTACGATAAGAGGGATCGGCAAGATGTAGTTGTTTGCCCCCCTAAGAACATCACCCAGCTCATGGAGGACGGGTAATATAATTACTTACGAGTATGGGATGAATGCGCACAGCAGCTTAAAATGGTTTATTTCATTATTTGTTGTATTGATGAGTTGTAGCAGACCTGTTTTTGCCGGCCCGACTCTTGTCTATGGTGGTGACGTTGACCTGCCTATCCTCGACAAACCTCTCTCAGGCAATTCAATGACCGAGGCGATAATAAAAGTACCAGACCATTTAACCATCTTGGACCTCGATGTCGGTATCAATGTGACACACACCAATGTATTCGATTTACATGTTTTCGTTCAAAGCCCCATTGGGACACGTATTTGTTTAAATAAGTATAAACAATATTCGACGATGAGGCTGAGATCCCGATTGAACAGGGTACCGCACCGTTTACCGGGCGGTTTCGGCCGAAAGCTGGCAGCTTATTGGAAATCTTCGACGATGAGGATGCTTACGGTATTTGGCGACTGCAGATTTATGATATGTGGTATTGGGATAGCGGAAACTTAGACAGAGTTGAACTTATAGTTACGATTCCCGAACAGGTAGTTACGATTCCTGAGCCGGCCGCCATTACACTGCTCGTAATTGGTGCGTTTTTAACGGCTATTTTCAGACCCCACCGGACGTAATCACTTCCTATCAGCTTGATTTACACGCCAACCTGCCGTAATATGCTCGTATGAACATTCTGGCACTCGAACCATATTATGGCGGTAGTCACAAGGCATTTATTGACAGCTTATCGAAAGTGAGCGAAAACACATGGACAATACTTTCACTGCCCGCCCATAAGTGGAAATGGAGGATGCGCCATTCGGCAATCACATTTGCCCGGCTGGCGGCAGAGCAGCTCGAAAAAGGACAACGACCGGATATGATTTTTTGCAGCGATATGTTGAACCTTGCGGAATTTGCAGCGCTGGCTCCTGTTGAAATATCCGGCTTACCAAAGGTAATATACTTTCACGAGAATCAATTGACATACCCGGTTCGCGTCGAAGACGAGCGTGACTACCAGTTCGCGATGACCAACCTGACCAGTGCCCTGGCCGCCGATGCCGTCTGGTTCAACTCCAAATTCCACATGAACTCCTTCCTTGAAGCCCTCGTAAAGTTTCTAAAATCTATGCCCGACTTCCAGCCGTTGGAAGCTATCGAGACAATACGGGCAAAATCATCCGTTCATCCGCCCGGCATATCTGATTTAACCCCCTTGCCTGAAAGAGAACCGGGCCCGCTAAGAATCCTGTGGGCTGCGCGATGGGAGCATGACAAGAATCCCGAGCTGTTTTTCGAGGCGATTGAAATTCTCAAAGCCAATGAGGGTCAATTCAAACTCAGCGTTATAGGCCAGAGCTTTCGAGACCGGCCCGATGTCTTCGCTAAGGCGCATTGCCGTTTTACCGACCATATTGACCATTGGGGCTATCAAAAAACACGCTCCGACTATGAACGTGTTCTGCAGCAGTCCGATGTCATAGTCTCAACTGCGAATCACGAATTCTTCGGCATCAGTGTCATCGAAGCCGTAGCAGCGGGAGCTTATCCCCTTGTCCCAAACCGCCTTTCGTATCCTGAAATCCTCGGCCTGACGCAAATCGAAAACGCAGAGCAATTCTTTTATGACGGCTCTCCCGCCGACCTTGCAAATAAGCTGGGCCGGCTTGCTGCCCGCGTCGATAAGGGTGGACTCTTTCCGGCCTCAATCAATCCCGCAATTCTCACCGATCGTTTCAAATGGAAAAACCTTGCGCATCTATATGACCGGGCGCTTGAACAAATCCGATAACCAATAAAAAAAGGGCCTATACTGAATCAAATCAGTATAAGCCCCTAATGCACAAACCTGCTTAACTATCAATCACGGTTTATGGTGTCGGTGGATACAGACGTATATCATCGAAGTACATCATACCCGCACCGCCGGCAGCCGGGTTGTCCCTGTTACCAAGGCCAAGAGTAATCGAAGTTACATTAGCGAGGTTAACGCCCTGGTCGGCAAATGCTTGCAGGTCGATATTCCATGCCGTCCAGGAAGTTATCTGCGCTGCAGCGTTGGGATTATCATGATTAACCACCGCGCTGTCGTTAAGGGCGACATACAAATTCTCTGCCGCGTTACCCGCAGTACCTCGGAACCAAATCGTCAACCTGTTAACGCCTTTCACTGTCCAGTCAGTATTGGAAGACAGCGTCAAGGTCGCCTCGGATTTGCCAACTGCGTTGTCGTAAGTAAAGGGCATCGACTGTAAACCTCCGTGAACGATAGTCTGCTCGGCAAATGGAGGATTTAAATTACCAACGGTAGAGCCGTTTACAGTCGGATTGTCGAATCCGTCCACCCAGGCAAGATATATCCTGTTACTCCCGGGTTCACCCTCATCAAGATCATTATAGCTCTCCATATCGTCAATAATCAGGAAGTTAGCTGTCGTAAAACTCCAGAGTGGACCGGTCCACGGGCTGTCGGCATTGGCGTTATTGGCCTCATCGATCCGCCAGTAGTAGGTAGTATCCCACTCAAGTTCTCCGGGTTCATAGCTCTCGCCGCCAGGGTTTCCGCTGCCTTTAAGCTCAAGTGAACTTGCATCGGCGCCAAAGTAAACCTCATGCGATGAACCAAATCCCGGAGCCCATGTTAGAGTAGGTCTCTGCGTAACATCCACGGCACCATTAACCGGGTCAAGAGCGGCAACGGCACCCTCGGTTGTAAAACTCCAGACCTCGCCTTTGTATGTATCGGTGACATCGAATTCATCTACACGCCAGTAGTAAGTCTTGGCCATCTTAAGCGGCCCGGGAGTATATGTCGTAATTCCCTGAGGAAGACCGCCTGCCGCATTGTCCACTTCGTCGAAACTTTCACCGAAGAAAACGGTATGCAGTTTGGAACCGAAACCGGCAGTCCAGCTAAGTTCACCTTCCGGATCAACAAACTCTGCGCCATCAGCCGGGTCGGGATTATATGCGGTCTTAGGTGGAACGCTAAAGCTCCAGATTTTACCTTTCCACGGGCTGTTCGGCTCAGCGTCATTAACCTCATCTATCCGCCAGTAATAAGTCGTTCCCGGAACAAGGCCGTCCGGATAAGCGAATCCGGGAAAGCCGACAACAAAGAAAGTGTCGATCTGGTTGCCCTGGAACGTTCCTTCGGCTCCGGCGTTTACATCATCGAAATTGTCGCC
>JAVVFI010000065.1:0-17246 GCA_032250555.1 Sedimentisphaerales bacterium | reverse complement strand
GCCTGATTATTAGTGTGCCGGCAAAAGTTATAAGGGAAATTGGTCCATACAAAGGAAAAACAGACTGGTAATTTGTTTGAAGAAGAAACGATGGAACGCTCAAAAAAAATAGTTTATCTTTGCACAGAGAATAATGCCAAGTCATATTTGGGTCTTGAAGAGATTCTAAAGGACGAATGGAATGTTGTATTAGTCATTGCTTATGTTCATACCACACAAGAGATGGCTCGCAAGAGTTTATGTAAACGGTTATGGCAGACGCTGGTCAATCCCAGGCGTACTTGTTTAAGGTTATATGCAAGGCTTAAAAATGTTTTGGGGAAAAATAAACCTCTTAAATTAATGTCTATAGCAGAATTGTGTGAACTACACACTGTTCAGTATGTACAGACCACAGATAATTCGCTTCAAACTATGAAGGACTGTATAGCCGCTGTTTCGCCGGATGTAGTGCTGTCAAATGGATGGATGTTCAAGATTACTGAAGACGTCTTTTCTCTGGCGGGTTTGATTGCGCTTAACTGTCACTCAAGTTACTTGCCCGAATATCGCGGCGGCAATGTGACATATGCTCCCCTTATTAATGAGGAAAGACAAAGCGGGGTGACTGTTCACCGCCTGGTAAAGCAATTTGATGCCGGTCTGATTCTTGCTCAAGAGCGTGTTAATATTGAGCCTGGTGATAGTCCCGAATCCTTGATAACTAAGCGTGCACAAATTACAGGAAGTGTTCTCATAAGAGCGCTCGAGACAGTCGGTCATGAAGAGCTTTATAAAGAGAATTCTCCAAGTCCCTTTTATTTCCGTTGTACTTATAAAACGTACAGGCGTTTTAAAAGAATTAACTTTTTGCGAAAAATCATCGGATTACCTATCAAGCGTTATGAGCCAAAGGAACGATTCGACATCTAAAACAAATAACTTGGTATCAAATAATTCACGAAATAGGATTATCGACTATTGGGATAAAGCACAGTTATGCAGTCTTGAAAGTTCCACTAGTCAGGCTGATCCGGATTTAGCTTACCTTGACAATGCAATCGAAAATCGAATTTTACAACAAATTCTTGATTCTTATGCCGTAGGTCGATGCAGGTGCTTGGATGTTGGGGCGGGATATGGTCGATTCGCGGAGCTTTTTCGTGGATTCTATTCAGAAGTTGTTCTTTTGGAAGCAGCCGAGAGGATTTACGACAAATTGGTAAAGCTTTGGTCTGATCGACCGGGTATCAGATGTCACAAATCTGATTTCGAATCGTATGTTGACGAAAAAAAATACGATCTTATCTTCGCGAGCGGTGTACTTTATCTATATAGTGATGAACAATTGTACGCTTTTGCAAAAAAAGCTGTTTCAATGCTTACCAAAGAAGGATTATTTGTACTTAGAGATTTTCTCTCTGTACAAAAGCCGCAGGTGTTCAAATCCAATTATATTAAAGATGGTTTCTGTTATTATCGCACACCTCAGTTTTGGATGAATTTTGCAACCCGCTTCGGGTTGGAACTGCGGCTAATCAAGAGGTCGAAACCAAGAATATGTTTGCTCAGATATCGCTGTATTCTTCGCATTATGGAAAAGCTGCGTTTGAAATGGTGTTACAGGTGCCGACCGGTTTTAAGCTCATTAATGCATCTCGGTAACTTCCGAGTAGGTGGCAGGGGGATTCAGACAGTGTTTATTGTGATGAGTGTGAAATGACAGCTATAGTATTTAACTGCCAGTACAACGGCTTAAGCATTATTCAGGAATTGGGAAGGAATAATGTTGAAGTCTTTGCTTTAGACAGTGTTCGGTCTGTCGGGACTTACAGTCGATATGCTAAATATCGAGTATGTCCAGACCCGCTCACTTCGGAAGGGGCGTTCGTTGACAGAATGCTGGAATTTGGTCGATCGTTTAAGCACCGCCCAGTACTCTTTCCGACTAATGATCACTGGGCCACGGCTGTCTCTCGCCATAAGCAGGCTCTTTCACAATATTATCTTCCGTGCGTGGCTGATTGGGCAACGATGGAATTACTAATTCGAAAACAGCGTTTCTATGAGTGGGCTGAGCATAAGGATTACCCTGTCCCCCGAAGCTGGAAACATTCACAACTTGATTATTTGGTGGAAGATGCCTTTCCGGTTGCAGCCAAACCGGAATATCGGCGCATCTCAGGTAATGACGCTGCAGCTGAAAAGTTATCACAACGGCTTGATCAAATGCGACTAACAGTTCTTAGAAATCGGAAAGAACTCGATCAATTTGTAGCTCTCCACACCGACCTGTTAGAATATTTTATATTCCAGGAATATATCGAAGGTTTATCTGATTGTATGTTTACAGTTGGAGTATATGCTAATCTACAACACGAAGTCTTGGGATTATTCAGCGGACGTAAAGTTCGTGGATTTCCACCTGATGTTGGTGATTGTATTTTGGGGCAAGCCGAGGAAGTACCCACTTCGCTCAAACAAATTGTAAAACAAATGTGCCGCGAGCTTAAGTATCATGGCATAGCGGAATTCGAGTTTAAACGGGACGCTGTCACAGGTGAATTCAAACTGATTGAGATCAATCCGAGAAGCTGGTCCTGGGTAGGTATCACACCAGCCTGTGGTGTCAGTTTGCCTAAGATAGCATATTTGGATCTGACAGGAGATGATACAGTTCAATACACTGAGAGTACTGTTGAAACAGGAACGATCAAATGGATAAGGATCCTTGATGATTTTCTGAACTGTTTGTATTTTAACCGACGGAGAGGTTTTCCTGTATGGGATATGTCTCCCTTGCAGTGGTGGCAGACAATTCGCGCGAACCACTTGGTTGTTGCAGAATTTGCAAAGGATGATTTACTGCCAGGTTTCTACTCTTTGTATTTAACAAACAAAAATCTGTTCAGCAAGCTGGCTCATAAGCTCGGCCTATGGAAATAATATTGTGCTTGAAAAAAACAAAATAGAAGCTTGTTTGGATTATACTCTTAAAGTTCTTCTCGGAGGCCAAAGCTATGATGCTTTGAGAAAATATATTTCTTATTCCGAGCCGGAGCTTCATAGGGAAACCACTGTTCGCCTGTGTATCATTCCAAGCGGTTTCTTTGACGAGGATTATAGCAAACCATCTTCATTACCTCGGCTACCTTTAGAGGAAATCGAAGGTACTCCTTTGCTTTATGGCAAGCCTCAAATTCGGAGAGAAAATGGCCGCTTATGCATTTATGCTGACATCATTGCATCGACGTATTTCCTTGTGACACGCTATGAGGAAATGGTGCGACGTGATATTCGGGATGAACACGGTCGTTTTCCCGGTAAAGAATCCTTACCTAATCGCGCAGGATTTATCCATCGACCAATAGTTGATGAATATGCTGCTTTATTGCGAAAATGGTTAAAAGAAGCGGGTGTTGATGTGCCTGAACCGAAAAGACGCTTCTCAGTACTTTTGACTCATGACGTTGATACTTTGCGTAAGTACCGACATACTTTTCAGCCGCTCAGGTCTATATTGAGTGCAATACTTAGTCGTCAGCCAATACGAAATATTCCTGAGAGTTTAGCAGTTACCCTATGTTTAAAGAAGGATCCGTTAGATACATTCTCTCAGATAATAGCTTTTGATGCGAGCTGTAGTGATGGATTGGCTCAATCTCCTACATACTTCTTTATGGCTGACGGTAAGAGTGAGTTTGATGGTATGTACAATATCAACAGCAAAGTAGCAAAAAGTACAATTGAACTGGTTCACGAATCTGGGGCACAAATTGGGCTTCACACAAGCTACGAGGCAGGCATTCGCCCGGAACTGATTGCTGAAGAGAAAGCGTCGCTTGAGAATGTTTGTGGTTTTTCAATTCATTATAATCGTTATCATTTTCTGACTTGGCGCGAAATTGAAAATGGTTGGGCATTAGCACAAGCAGGGATAAGCAGAGACTCGTCATTAGGGTATGCTGATGTCGCGGGTTTCCGGCTTGGTGTATGTCGGCCTATACCTCTGTTCGATCCAATTAAGATACAGCCGTTCGGAATTGATGAACATCCTTTAATTGTTATGGATTGCACATTGAGCAATACCAATTATATGAATCTAAATGAAGAAGAGGCATTTAGTTACTGTAAGAAACTTATCGACCAAACACATAAGCATCGCGGTGAGTTTGTTATGTTGTGGCATAATACAATGTTTGTTCCCGAGCAGAATAATTATCACCCCAAACTCTATCAAAAGCTGCTGCATGAGCTGAATTGTGGTGGCGAAAATAAATAAATGTAAAAGAATACGGAATAGCTTCTATAGTGGATACTGATGGAATAGTTACAAAAAGTATTTAGGAGGCTCTGTCATCGTAGGGGTAACTGCCAAAGTTATTTCTAATCTTGGTCAGGAAATTATATCAGTTAGTGAAAAATACTAAGGAGCAAATCCTTTGAGCAGGTCTATTAAACTTGTTACCGTGGTTGGGGCCAGACCGCAGTTCGTTAAAGCTGCAGCAGTTAGCCGCACGATTGTTGCGTATAATGAAAAATTTCCTGATTCTACATTTGAAGAAAAAATTATCCACACCGGGCAGCATTACGACGAGAATATGTCTAAAATATTCTTCGACGAACTTGAGATTCCACATCCGGATTACAATCTAGGTGTAGGTAGCGGCTTACATGGTGAGCAAACAGGGAAAATGCTTCAGAAGATTGAGGATGTTCTTATCAGGGAAAAGCCTAACTTCGTTATAGTATATGGGGATACTAACTCAACTCTTGCCGCGGCCTTGGCGGCAGCAAAACTTCATATTCCAGTTGCTCACATAGAAGCGGGATTGCGTTCATTTAATCGCAGAATGCCTGAAGAGATTAATCGCGTACTGGCTGACCATGTTTCAGACCTTTTGTTCTGCCCCACTGAAGTGGCCGTGAAAAATCTGGAAAATGAAGGTATTTCACATGGAGTTTATCAAGTTGGGGATGTTATGTATGACAGTGTACTTTTCTATACGAAAAAAGCGAAAACCATCGAGCAGAAAATCCTCAAACAGCTTGGTTTGCATTCAAAGTCATATTACCTTGCGACTGTCCACCGCGCTGAAAATACAGACGATATTGAACGCCTTAGAAATATTTTTGAAGGATTCAATAATATTTCTGCCTTAGAATGTCCTACTCTTCTTCCCTTACATCCGCGAACTAAGAAAAAGCTTTCAGAGCTTGGATTAATATATCCCAGCAGTGTCAGGATTATTGAGCCGGTTTCGTATCTTGAAATGATAGTACTTGAGCAAAATGCACGGGCGATATTAACAGATTCCGGTGGTATTCAAAAAGAAGCCTACTGGTTTAAAGTGCCCTGTATTACCCTCCGTGAAGAGACGGAGTGGGTAGAAACAGTGCAAACAGGATGGAATGTAATAGTGGGAGTTGACGAACAGAGTATTGTTAAAGCTGTTTCAGGTGCCGATAAAGTGCAGGATGTTTGTCAAAGAATAATATATGGCAACGGAGATGCAAGTAGTCAAATCTGTGAAATCATACAGGGCACCAGTTGAAATTGTACCATAGAGTTATTGGAAAAGTGACAAAAACAAGCCGGGTAAGACAAAATTAGCGGATAAATATGATATGAAAAATGTGCTGATGCTAACTTATATGTTTTATCCGTGTAATCATATTGCCTCACAACGCACGGCAAAAACGGCGAAATATCTTCCCGAATACGGATGGAAGCCTGTAATTGTGTGTCCAAAGTGGACAAAGGAAAATTCTAAATATTTCGATGCGGAAATGGTTGCTGAATTCGATAGGAGCAATGTGGCTAAAGCAATAGATTATGAAAATAATTTGAGCCATAATCGTTTCCAAAAGCTTTTGGCTAAATGCATTTCAAATCCCGATCCAAGAGTGCTGGTAGTTTCTTTCCTTCGAAGGTATGCTTTATTATTGGAGAAGCATCCTCCGGAGTTCTATTATGGTGCGATTGCTTTTTTGCGAAAATATTTACGAACTAACAGAGTTGATTGTGTTTGGGCTACTGAACCGGTATGTCATACTATAGCAGATTGGATTCAGAAGAAATTTGGAATTCCCTGGGTTGCAGACTTTCGTGACATTTTAGACCAGAAGGGTTTACCTGAACATGAGCGAGGACATTCGTATCTAAAAAAGGTCGAACCGAGAATAATCTCATCAGCCAGTGCCATTGTAACTGTTTCAGAACCTTTGAAAGAAGTTCTTCAAACACGCCATAAGATGCCTGTTCATGTGATTAACAATGGTTTCGATCCATCCGATTACGATATTGATGTTCAACAAAACCGAGAAATCTTTAATATTGTTTACACGGGTAAGATAATCTTTCCTTTGCGCGATCCGTCGCCTCTTTTTGAAGCATTAGCTACTCTCATTAGCGATGATAAAGTAGAGTCTTCGAAAATAAATGTTTCCTTCTATGGCACGGAGTCAGAGGATATATTGGACCGGTTGATTCAAAATTATCCTGCTTTAAATAATGTTGTGCATATATTTCCCCGTGTTTCGTTCAGAAAATCCATACAAATTCAAAAGCAAGCTTCTATTTTATTACATTTGGCTCATGGCGGCGAGAAAGGAATAATGACAGGCAAGGTGTTTGAGTATTTGGGGGCACGGCGTCCAATTTTGTGCATTCCGGGTGATAATGATTGCGTGGATGCCTTATTGAAAGAAACCAAAGCAGGCGTTTCTTGCCGGAATTCTGAGGAAACTGCCGCACAAGTCCTGTATTGGTATCAAGAGTGGCTGCAAACAGGCACTGTATCTTACCATGCTCGAGATGAACAGAGTGTAAAATATTCCCGTGAAAAGCAAGCTGGCCAATTAGCGGAATTGTTGGATAGTATTTGTTTGCGTCAAGGTGTGCTTAATTAAAAACATCTGTTAAACTCACAGCCATTTCGATTCCAAGTGCGTATGTTTAGTTAAAATATTACAAAGACAGATCGGGATTATTATATGAAAATAACCTTTGTTTTACCGGGTGGTGGCAGATCAGGCGGTGTCAAATGTACGGTAAAAGTCGCTAACGGTTTATTGCGAAAAGGTCATAAGATTCGTCTTTTGGTTAACAAGGGAGGAAGAAGTCTTCGAACTCAACTTCGCGATATATGGCTTAGGACCCGTCATGCCGGCGGTAATGATTGGCTCAATCTGTTCAAAGGCCCCTTGGAGAGATTCTCCGATATTGAGCGATGCGTTTTTGAAAATAATGAAATTGTTGTTGCTTCCGGTTGGTGGGCAGGTACAGAGATACGCAGGCTCAATGACAATGGAATTATAAAAGTACATCATGTACGAGGTATGCTGAAAGAGGCTGATCAAATGAGAGCGGCATGGGGTGAGAATGTTCCTAAGATTGTAGTTGCTTCCTTTCTGCAGGATACTATTGAACAAACATGTGGCCAAAAAGTATATGCAATAATCCCTGATGGTATAGATGCAGCGGAATTCTATCCTTCGGTACAGGAGAGTCAAAGAGATGGAGTGGGAACAATATTCGGCAAAGGTTATCATAAAGATCCGGAGACGGTACTTGGAGTTTTGGAAGGTCTGAATGCAAGTCGTCCAAAGATTCCTCTGCGTGTCTTCAGCGCTAACCGGAAGCCGAAGAATATACCCCGCGAAATATATCATAGACTGCCGTCGCTGGAAAAAGCCAGAGATATATATTCCCGTAGTCTTGTTTGGTTTCTGGGTAGCTATTCCGAAGGATTTGGTCTTCCCGTTCTTGAAGCTATGGCTTGTGGGTGTGCGGTGGTAAGCACAAGCTGCGGCGGACCACAGGATATTATTAATAATGGTGAAAATGGTTTTCTTGTTAACGTTGGTGATATTGAACAAATAGTGCATAGAGTTCAAGAACTTTTGGATGACGTGGAATTGCGCCGGCAGTTTGTGAAAAATTCCAAAAAGACTTTGGAAAAATTTTCGTGGGAAAGATCGATTAATAAACTGGAAAAAGCCTTAAGCAATCTTGCAACAAGTAGATTTGAGGAAAACTGAAAGTTATTTCCTGCTCAGAATTGGCAGGAGATAGATTTATCCCTGGAAGGAACATTGAAAGATTGTACTGAAAACAGAACTGAGGAGTGCAGGCCAGCTGATATTTCAATGATTGGTTTTAATCGCCGATTCATCATGCGTGCATGGAAAATAGGGTGTACACGTCTTGTATGGGGATGGCGACTTTCTGCGCTGGGTAGTAGGTCTGTTTTGGGAAGAAGTTTGCAAGTTAATAATCCACGAGCAGTTGCTATCGGATCAAGAGTTACCATTTCTGACCAATTCATTTTAGCGGATCTCTGTCCAAATCAAGGAAAAGTACCAAAAATATTTATTGGTGATGGTTGTATAATCCTCTATCGCTTTCAATGTAACGCGGCTCAGTCTGTCCGTATAGGGCGAAATGTACTTATTGCTTCTAATGTTTTGGTTACTGATTCTGACCATGTTATAGAACCGTCTGGTTTACCTGTTACTAAGAACAACAAGTTCATTACTCGTCCGGTTGTTATTGAAGATAATTGTTGGATTGGTCAGAATGCCGCTATTCTAAAAGGAGTTACAATAGGACAAAGCTCAATTGTGGGGGCGAACAGCGTGGTAACTCACAATGTTCCATCCTATTCAGTTGCGGTGGGAAATCCAGCCCGTATTATCAAGAGACTTGATGTTTCGGTCGGAATAGACAAGGTTCAAAAGTGAAGTCTGAGACACTAATAGTTACTTCTTTTCTTGTCGTACTTACAATGACAATGCCCCGCAAGTGGATACTTTTGCCATTTGTTATGGCGGCTTGTATAATCCCGCCGGATCAGCGAATAATCATATTAGATCTGGATTTTACAACCCTTCGATTCTGTATCTTTTTTGCAATATTGCGTCTTTATTTGTACGACGAAGTGCGGCCAATCAAATGGAATACCTTCGACAAACTATTTTTCTTATGGATTATTGTGGGTGCGGTTATCTATGTAATTCAATGGCTAACTATTGGTGCTGTTATTTACAAATGTGGCGTGCTGTACGATTCTCTGGGACTCTACTGGATATTCAGGATGACTATCTTATCCTGGAATGATATTCATCGTGTTGTTAAAATGTTCGCGATCTTTTCGCTTATCTCTGCGCCCCTGATCATCTACGAAAGAGTGACACATAATAATCTGTTCGCGCATTTGGGACGTGTGAAGGGTGCCTTTCATGCCGGGCGTTTCAGGTGTGAAGGTCCTTTTCCGCATTTTATCATGATGGGCTTGTTTTGGGCCAGCCTGATACCAATATTTGTCGCTTATTTTGCTGCTCATAGGTCAAAGTTACTTTATATTTTAGCTGCATTGAGCGCTTTGGTTTGTGTTGTTCTAAGTGCTTCCAGTACCCCTTTAATGGCGGTGGTCGCCATAGCATTCTTTGGAGCGATCTGGAAGTATCGCAGTTATGGCAGGACAATCGCCTTGGGATTTGGGGCTATGATATTTGCTCTTCATGTTGTTATGGAGGCACCGGTTTGGCATCTCGTAAGCCGAGTGAAAGTTTTCAGTGGGTCAACTGGTTGGCACCGTTTCATTCTATTTGATCGGTTTGTCAAAAATATCGGAGAATGGTTTTTTTTGGGCTGTCACGGTGTTGAACATTGGGGTATTTTCAAAGGCGACATCACAAATCAGTATGTTCTCGAGGGTGTCAGAGGGGGAGCATTAACACTCATAATATTTATTATTCTGATTGTTCAGGCGGTTCGGATTACCGGGATTTGCTCTCTTAAATCCCGAGATCGAGAGGCTCGAATCCTTTACTGGGGTTTTTGCGTGTCTATTTTGGGGCATTGTGTGTCTTTTTGGGGAGTATCCTATTTCGGTCAGATTATGATGTTGTTATACCTTACTCTGGCGATAGTCAGCGTTTTTGAAGATAAGGTACACCCAAAATTTGCTACACAATATCAAACTGCCGTCAAATTTAGTTGATTGTATTTGGGGATAATCTGCAAGTTGCTTTTCTAATGGATTGCAGAAGTAAAATATGAGTAATACTGATGTTTCAATCATTGTAGTTAGCTGGAATACGCGGGATATTCTGCGAAACTGTCTTAAGTCGATATATGAGCAGGGCGGTGAAGTTGCTTTTGAGGTGATTGTCCTTGATAACGCTTCAACCGACGGCTCTGCTGAAATGGTCAAGCAAAGTTTTTCGCAGGTAATCCTCATTGAGAATTCTGAGAACCGTGGTTTTGCGGCCGCTAATAACCAGGGAATAGCTAAAGCCCGGGGTCGATATGTTTTGCTGCTTAATAGCGATACGATAATATTGGACAAAGCCGTTGAAAAAACAATTTCTTTCGCGGACACACACCCAGAAGCTGCAGTTGTCGGCTGTCGTGTTCTCAACCAGGACCGAACATTGCAGCCGACCTGCTTTATGTTCCCGTCTATATTGAACATGCTGCTCTCAAGCACTTACTTATATAAACTCTTCCCGAAGAATAAATTCTTCGGGCGCGAACGAATGACATGGTGGAACAGGAATGACATAAGGGAAGTGGATGTTGTAACCGGTTGTTTTATGCTTGTCAGGCGTGAGGCGATTGAGCAAGTCGGTTTAATGGACGAGCGGTTCTTTATGTATGCTGAAGAAACAGATTGGTGCTATCATTTCAAAAAGGCTGGCTGGAAAATTATATTCACTCCGGCAGGTGAAATTATACATCTTGGCGGCCAAAGCAGCAGACAAAAACAATGTAAGATGATACTTCAATTACGCGGCAGTATATTGCTTTTTATGAAAAAAAACAAATGTTTTTTGACATACACTTTGGCGTGCCTGCTGGTGGCATTATTTTTCTTCCTGAGAGTTCCTTATTGGCTGGTCAGGGCAATGTTTTCTCCCAATAGCAAAAGAAATTACATTTTAATCGCGCGAACTTATTTTACTGGAGCCTGCAAAGCCCTGTTAGGAGCTGGAAATCTGTGTTAAATAATGAACAGCAATAATAAAACAATCGACTCTATATGCTTCGGCAGCGAAGACTGGTGGTACCATAATCGCAGCCACATCGATATGCAGTTGATGCGGCGGTTTGCACGGATGGGGACGGCTCTTTACATCAATTCAATCGTTATGCAAAAGCCCAGCCTTAAGAAAAACACCGGAGGTGGCAAGAGTTTTACTCATAAGTTGATTCGCAAAACAAAAAGCATACTCCGTGGTTTATGCGACAGTGGGGCAGGCTTTTGGGTATATAGTCCGTTTGCTCTGCCGGTGCATCATATTTCATGGGCTCGGTCTTTGAATGAATTACTTTTAAGAAAACAAATAGAAAAAATCATACGAAAATTGGAAATACACGAGCCGATTATTATGGTTGCCTGTCCAACGGCGAGCAATATAGCTATCAATATGAAAAAGGCAAAATTGATATATCTGAAAACCGACATATATGAAGAATTTCCTAACGTTAATATTGAATTAATTAGAAAGCATGACCTGAGATTAAAGGCTATTGCCGATCTTACAATATTTGTGAGCAAGGCTTTGTATGATGAGGAATCAGGTCAATGCAATGAAGCGATTTATCTGGACCACGGGGTTGATTTCCACTTATTTGCATCGGCAGCGCAGGATCCCTACAAACCCGAAGACATTGCCGAAATACCTGAACCGATAATAGGGTTTTTTGGTGAGATTGCCGACTACACGGTAGATATAGGTTTTATAGAGAAAGTAATAGATTCTTTACCTGAGAAATCCTTTGTATTTGTTGGTGAAACATCGACAGATTGTTCCAGCTTAGTTGCAAAAGATAATGTATGGATGCTGGGTAAGAAGCCCTATGAGGAAATTCCACACTATGGTAAATGTTTTGATGTGGCAATTATGCCATGGCGGCAGAACCGGTGGATTGAGTTGTGCAATCCAATAAAGCTCAAGGAATATTTAGCATTAGGTAAGCCTGTGGTTAGTACGCCTTTTTCTGAATTGCAGCGCTTTCGCGATGTGGTGGACGAAGCAAGAAGCCCGGAAGAATTTGCTGAAAGTATTAGAAGAGCAATATCTGAGAATAATTCTGAGCTCATTTCCAAAAGAAAAGATAAAGTAAAGAATGAATCTTGGGATACCAAAGTAAAATTGGTGATTGAAGAGTTATATGGCTAAAACCATTAATATTATAGGCACAAAAATAGATAATATAACTTTGGATGAGGCAGTATCTACTATTGGTAAATGGATAGACAGCCACGACACTCCGCGATATGTGGTGACTCCAAATGTTGATCATGTTGTAAGATTACCACATAATAACGAATTCAGAAACATATATCAGAACGCCGATTTAGTATTAGCCGATGGAATGCCTTTATTATGGGCGGCAAAGTTTTTGGGAACTCCTCTTCTTGAGAAAGTATCCGGATCGGATTTATTCGTAAAGTTTTGTGAAACTGCGGCAAGGAAAAAGTATAGATTGTTTTTCTTAGGAGGGAATCCAGGAGATGCACAAAAGGCTAAAGAAGTCCTTGTTCGGCAGAATCCGGGATTACTTGTTGTAGGTGTTTACTGTCCATTGTTTGGATTTGAAAAAGACGAGCAAGAGGGAAAAAAGATAGTTGACCTAATAAAGGCAGCCAATCCTGACATACTTTTCGTAGGATTAGGGTCACCGAAACAAGAACAGTGGATATATGAACACTACCAAAAAATCAAAGTTCCTGTAAGTATAGGCATAGGCATAAGCTTTTCATTCGCTGCCGGGACAATAAAACGAGCTCCGGTGTGGATGCAAAAAGCAGGCTTGGAATGGTTTTGGCGTACAATGATGGAACCGAGGCGTCTCTGGAAACGTTACTTTGTTGATGACATGAAGTTTTTTGGATTAGTTCTAAAGCAAAAGCTTTTATAGCGATGAAGTGGCTGGCAAAATAACACACTTTTTGCGACGGGTCAGTGAGAACAGAAAAAGATATTAAAATGAGTTTGTTTGCAAAACTCTCATATATAAGCCGTAAACGTAAATTGGAATTGTTTGATAAGGTTATGAAACCAACCGCCCAAACAAAGGTGCTTGATGTCGGTGCCGAAATAAGCTCTGGACAGGAACTACAGTTCATAGATTCATACCACAGAAGAAATAAGCTTACTGCTGTAAATACTTCAGCTGAGCATATTAAAGAGATTCAAGAACGTTATCCTGGAGTAGAGGCAATTGTTGGGGATGCTTGTGATTTGCCTTGGCCGGATAAGCACTTCGATATTATCTACAGTAACGCTGTAATTGAGCATGTGGGTGATTTTGAGAGACAAAAACAGATGGCTGCTGAGATTATGCGTGTGGGAAAGCGATGGTTTGTGACGACTCCTAATCGCTGGTATCCGTTTGAATTTCATATGCGACTACCTTTTGTTACCTGGCTCCCTGTAAAAGCATATCTTTGGGTAGGTAGAATTATTAGTTACAACCATGTCTCTCACAAATATATGTTTGGTATTAAACAGAGCGGTATCAGACTTATGACTGCAGCAGAATTAAAACGATGTTTTTCGACAAGTCGCATAATCAAGCAACGAGTCACATTCATGGCAGAGACACTTATTGCCGTTGGTGGAGATATAAACTGAATAGCGTTACATAGCAACACGCATACAGGATGCAACCAATGGATAAACTATCTCTCAAAAGACAAAAAATCAAAGCTGTTGTCCTTGCCGGCAGTCGCGATTTTGGAAGATGTTCGTTAACTTCAAGGCTGCCCGTTGCTTTGTGGCCGGTATTGGGAACTCCCGTTTTGGAACGTCTATTAACTTCTTTAGCCGACCAGGGTATAAGGCAGGTGGCAATCTGTTCCAATGGCTACGGCTCACAGATTGAAGAAGTGATTCATGCTGATAACCGTTTAGAGTTGAAGTATTTGGATGAAAAGCTGCCGGCTGGCACTGCAGGTTGTATTCGTGATGCTGCCGGCGTTGAAAAAGATGCTCTATTGCTTGTATTTTCTGCCGGTATAATATGCCCTCCGGAAATTGATGTCTTGGTAAAGGCCCATCGTGAAGGTCAGTCTGATTTGACTGTGATTATTAATCCTGTTAATAAAAAAAGCAAATTACAGGGAGAACCGGCAGGGATTTATGTATGTGAAACCAGTATACTTAAACACATCCCCAAGGCAGGTTACTTCGATATTAAAGAAGGCTTGATTCCTGAAATGCTCAGTGCAGGCAAAACTATTCACGCAGCAACATTGTCAAATCATGTCGGTAATTTTCGAGATCGGCAGGGATATTTATTCGGCATTACCAATTATCTGAGAAACGGACCTAAGATTAATTCGGATTTGAAAGCCTGTAAGGGTGAAGATTCACAAGCTGTGTGGATATCAGTAAATGCTAAGGTTGAACCGGAAGCAAGAATTTGCGGCCCGACTGTTGTTATGGATGGTGCTCATATCGCAAGTGGGGCGATTGTTCTTGGGCCGGCCGTACTCGAAAAGAATGTTACTGTCGGCAAGGATTGTATTGTGATAAATAGTGTGCTGTGTGATGGTGCACAGTTAGGCTCGAACTGCCAAATCCGAAAATGTGTACTTGATCACAATACAGTTTTGAGAGATAATGTTGTTGAGGATGAAAAATCAATACCATTTCAACAGAAGCGAATATTTGAACATTTTGCTGAAAAGGCCTTAAAAGTTACGCACATTAAGGCAGGTAAAATGCATCATAAATTACAATCAATGTTTCGTAAACAAAACGAAAGATTACCGAATTGGATACAATCTCGCAAAACAAGATTTGTTCCCTGGCTTGCGGGCGTTATGATCCTGATTGCCTTTTTCTGGTGTTATAAAGCCGGCCTTGCGGATCTTTGGAATCTTTGGCATAGAAGTGATGAATACTCCTCTGGCCTTTTAGTTCCTTTTCTGGCCGTCTACATCTTGTGGTCAAGGCGTATGTCAATCGCTCAGTGCCAAATCAGGCCTGCTGTTTGGGGTATTCTCGCTTTTATAGTTGCTCAGAGCGTCAGAGTATTTGGACTGTTCAGGTTGTACAGTTCGGCAGAAAGATTATCCATAGTTTTAACTATTGCTGCCTTGGTGCTGCTTCTGTTCGGCTGGCAGCTTCTCCGAAAGGTATTTACAGTATTATTATTTTTATGTTTGATGCTGCCATGGCCCAATCGTATCCAGACAGCTATTACAGTACCTTTACAACAGTGGGCAACTTCATCTGCCGTTTTTTGTTTGGAGATGGTAGGCTATGATGTCATACGGGAAGGCAATGTTATTGATATTGGTGGTGTAAAGGTTGCAGTAGCTGAAGCCTGCAACGGTCTGAGAATGATCACAGCCTTTTTTATTATTAGCGGCCTGGTTGTATTGCTGGTAAAAAGAGCATGGTGGGAAAAACTGGTGGTCCTGATTTCGAGCCTGCCTATTGCCTTGTTATGTAATACTATTCGATTAGCGATAACCGCGATATTTTTCACGATACTCAAAGGGGAGTATTGGGAACAGTTATTCCACGATTTTGGCGGATATGCAATGATGCCGTTAGCACTTGCGGCTATTGTCGCTGAGCTTTGGCTTTTGACAAAACTTACCACAATTCCAGAAAAGGAAGAAGCTATAATAATCACACGCCAAATGGGCGAAAAATCCTAGAGGCAATAAAAATAAACATGGAGCCTGCTTATTGCAGGCCATTTCAAAAAACTTTGCTAAAAAATGTGCTCGTAATCTGATCAATTTTACAAATCCCAGATGGAGGTATAAAAATATGAATGATTTAATAAAATATCATGACAATGACCAGGTGATTGAACAAAGCGTTGTTAGCTTTGAATCTCCACCAGAATCTTATGGTGAAAACACATCAAACTTATTGAAGGGCATACTGCGACGATGGCCCATCGTATTTCTGGTCTCCATTTTAATATGTGCGGTTGGAATTCCGGCAATATGGTTTCTGGTTGAGCCTCTTTACACTGTCACTGGTGCGATAAGAGTGGTTCCTATTATTGAAAACATCGTAACAGGTGAGAATGAGAGTGGAGGAATATCAAATTATCAAAGCTATATGAATACTCAGGCGGAGATTATTACGAGCAGCCCGGTGGTGCAAGGTGTAGCAGATGATTTGGCTGACAAAAACCTTTCATTCTTTACAGATGGACCTGGCGATCCTATTTCAAAAATTAAGCAAAAATTAGGGTACAAAAGGACAAAATCTGATCCTGCGGTGATATTAAAAAGCGCTATAACTGGGGGAGTTATAACTGTCGTTCCGCCTAATCGTAGTGAACTAATGAGAATAACCATGACAAGTCAAAATCCGGATGAAGCCAGTCGAATTGTTGATGCATTTATTAGGGTCTATATGCGCGTAGAGGGTGACAAAACAAAAGATAAACATACAGATGATCTGGACTTTCTGTACATTGAACAAAAAAACTGGCGCACTAAAATGGATGATTATAAAGGCCAAATCAGTAAGAAAGAGCAGGAATTTCCAACTGTACCCAATATTGACCAGAAAGAAGTGATACAACAAAGCCAACGTATTCCCTTTTTATACGCCGAACTCACCAGATTAGAGTCTCGCAAAATTAATCTCGAAACTCAAAAGAAGTTACTCGATGATCATCCTGAACATAGTATAGAGCGGGAAGAAATGATAAAAATTCGAAACGATTATATAAACTCCGATCCGGCGGTCATGGAATTGACCCGCACTATTATTCAACTGGAGCGTGACCTAATTATGGCACAGCAGAATCTATCAGTTGAAAATCCGGTTCTTCAACAAAAACAGGAGCTTATAGATGCATTTCAATTACGTCTTAAAGACAAGCGTAAGGAAGCAGAAGACAAGTTCGACGTTATGGCCGCGAAAGAGGCTGTTAACGCCAGTATAATAAAACTACGTGCAGTTGAGGCAGAACTGGAACTAATTTCTGCACATGAAGAGACCCTGAGGGATAAGCTGGAAAAGGAAGACCTTGAAATGCTCAATGTCGGTCTTAATAAACTGGATATTAAGGATTTGCAGTATGAATTTGAACAGGCTAAAGAAATGTATGACAAATTCTCTCGGCGAATACAGGAATTGGAAATGACATTGGATTTGGAACGAAAACGTCCCGCAAGGATTACTCGTGCTTATAGTGCAGACATTGGACCCATTATTGATAAGCGTGTCAAATATATAATGGCCCTTATATTCGGAGCACTGGGTTGTGG
>JAVVFI010000064.1:0-17298 GCA_032250555.1 Sedimentisphaerales bacterium | reverse complement strand
GTGCCCTGCCGGGCACACGTACAAAAGGGGCCTATACTTAATCTGTATAAGCCCCGAATTTACTTTAATTATATTACATCAGGTATTTTACTGCGAATCTTTTGCTTCACATACTCGCAGATTAAGGTGCCGGTCTATAGAGACGAATATCATCGAAAAAGACCATACCTGCTCCACCGGCCGTTGGATTATTTCTGTTACCGAAACCAATGGTAATGGTATTGACATTAGAAAGGTCCACTCCCTGGTCTGCGAAAGCCTGCAGATCAATTCTCCATTCGGTCCATACATTTACCTGAGCCGAATTAAAATTATCATTATCGACGCCAGCGGTACCATTGAGAACAACGTACATCGGTTCAGCAGCATTAGTTGTATCTCCGTAGAACCACAGCGACAGTACTCCAACACCTTCGGCGGTCCAGTCGCGAATATCAGTCAATGTCAATGTCGCTTCGGATTTGCCAACAGCGTTGTTATATTCGAACGGCATCGACTGTGAACCACCGTGAACGATAGTATGTTCGGCAAAAGGAGGAGCAGCATAACCGACTATAGAACCATTTGCGGCCGGGTTGTCAAATCCATCCAGCCATACATTAAATATCCTGTTGCTGGCTGGGTCATCGGGATCAAGGTCGTTATAAGACTCAAAATCATCGATCCCAATGAAGTCAGCTATTGTAAAGGTCCATAAATTGCCTTTGCTGATGGTTCCGTCTGTATTGTACTCATCGATACGCCAGTAATAAGGTCCGCCGCCCCATTCGACTTCGGGCGGAGTGTAATTGGTGAGGGCCTGTCGGCCTCGATATATTCCGGAAGTATCAGAGGCATCAACATCCTTAACAGCTTCTCTTTCCAAGCCGAAATACACATCGTGCTCAGAGGCGTTATCTCCAGCAGAGAAAGTAAGGGGCAAAGCATCTTTAAGGGCCGGATTTGCTCCGTTTGACGGACTCGGATTCCAGGTGACTAACAAGTCACCTCGCATAACCAGCATAATCTCATCCAGTGTAAGCGCTTTATCATAGATGCGGAAGTCGTCAATATCGCCTAAAAATGCGTTAATAAAGTCCCTGGTTCCGTCGAAAGTATCAGCCAGAGAGTCGGCACCCAGGAAACCATAACGAGTTGCGCCACTGCCAAATGTCGTACCTTCGTTCATGGTCGAGTCAACACGGCCATCGATATAAATGGATAAAAAACCTTTGTCGAATACACAGCATATATGATGCCAGAATCCATCGTCCACGCGCGTAACGCTGCCGTGGTCCACCTGTCCGTTGTCGGTCATGACGTCCCAATCGATCAGGCCGGGACCGGCACCGTAGCTGTCAATTCCCACTCGCCAGTAGTCAGCGCGGCCAAATCCTGCAATGATCTGCTCGCCCGGATTAGTTGTCCTTACCCAAACACTCACGGTTGACTCAGCATAATCAACACCGTTGTAGTTGAGGCTTCGAATGGCTACGTATCCATTCTGTCCAAAGGCCACAGCGGCGTCGCCAATCAGACCCGGAAAAGTCCATTGGGCGGTACCGATTAAAGTCCCATGATTGCCTTGACCTGACCAGTCAACCGCGGTTTTTGCCGGGGCCTCATCGAGTTTGTACCATAATAAAAGATTCGGATCAGTAATCGCTATCTCAGGGACAGTAGTGAAGCTCCAGGCCTCACCTTTATGAGTCGTTGTGCCATCAAACTCATCAACCCGCCAATAGTATGTCTTGCCTGATTCAATCGCTTCAAGAGAATAAGTTGTATCTAATTGTGACACAGCACCATCAGCATTGCTTACCTGGTCAAGGTTATCTCCAAAATAAACATAGTGCAGTTTGGCATTCATTCCGGCTTTCCAGGTAATGGTGAGTTCCGTATCAATGAACTTTGCTGCATCAGCCGGGTCAGGCTCATATGCCTGCCTTGATGGAACAACAAAATTCCAAATATTGCCTTTCCAGGGACTGTCCGGGTTGGCATCATTAACTTCATCGATTCGCCAATAATATGTTGTGCCAGGAACAAGGCCATCCGGATAAGCGAATCCAGGAAAACCGGCAGGATACAATGTTGTAGCCTGGTTGCCGCGGAAAGTGTCACCGGTGCCATCATTGACGTGGTCAAAATTGTCACCTAAATAGATGTCGTGTGAAACCGCAAAGACTCCGGGATTCCAACCGAGATTCACCCAGATATCTTCAATCCGAGAACCATCCCCCGGTTTCGGTCCGAATGCCAGCGGATTCGTGGCGGCAAATGAAGTGTCCATCATTTCCCGAATATCATCCTGAGAAAGCTCACGGCTGTATATACGTACCTCATCAATCAATCCTTCGAAATGCCGGTCGCCCCTGGGGCCGCTGCGGCCGATGTTAAAATCAATGCCTTCAATTGTAATGAAGGGATTTGTTCCATTTCCTATCTGAAAGGTTTCTAAAGGTTCACCGTCCAGATAGAAAAGGACGTCTTCCATTAAACCACCTTCGGGCAATACCGCAACGGCGTGGTGCCACTGGTCGTCGTGAACTTCAGCATCACCACGATTATTTCCATTGCCGTGTTCAATACGCAGCCGACCATCATGGAGTCGAAATTCCACTTTCAATCCGCCTCCTTCGGAACCCCAACTTACGATATCCAGGTCTCCGGCAGTGGTTGTCTTAAGCCAGCAAGCAAGAGTCCACGGAGACTGGAGAATGCCTTTATAACCTTCTATACTGATATAATCACCGTCGCCGTCAAGCTCCAGAGTTCCACCGTGCATACCATTATCGATGAAATGGGCATCGCCAATGAGAGTACCGTGACGTTCGTTACCGGAGAAGTCCCGGGCATTACCATCTAAAGGCCAGTAGCCCTCTAATCCAGTGACAACGTCACCTATAGCGGTGCTTCCTCCAATGACCATCACCGTCACCATCACTATAAATAGTTTTTTCTTCCACATAATAATACTCCTTCAAGAAATTCATTATGGCTTATCTATTGAAATGCAGAAATTCTATATCAAGACACGTTTTTTTATTAATACTGCGTCTTTTATAATAGCTCCTCCTCTTTTTGGAAAATTGTAATGATTGCAACCTTCGAGCTTTCCTGTGATCCACAGCCGCTTAAACTGCACAGACACAAAATCAATACTATTTATATCAAATTAGTCATTTTCGGTCAAGTAGAATCCCTAAGCAAGAATACGCATTTATGTTGAGATTTGATAATTACTGTTCCCAGGAAGAAGTGGCTTTGCATTCATTGTGTAAATTTGGTATCATATTAACATGCAAACTCAGAAGCATACATGAGCTGTTGTATTTATAATGAGGTTCAATAGCATAGCTGACAGCAAATCGTGAGTTTTAAGTCAAAAGACTTCTTAAATGCAAGAGGAGGTAAACATGAGGCGGAAAAAACTTTTACGCTTAGCCTTTCTATTTTACGCAGCATATCTTTTATTTAATCCGGGACATTCAGTTGCGGAGCAAATCCAGTCCCCTGAGACATTCATGGGGCATAAAGTTGGAGAGGATTATAAGGTTGCACGATATGAGAAAATCAGAGAATATTTCCAACACGTTAGTGCAAATTCTCGGCGAGTAAATGTACGCAAGATTGGACTGACCACAGAAGGCCGGGAAATGGTCATTGCCGAGATAACAGAAGATGCTGCACCTGAACAAATTCAACAGGCGATGGCAGATCAAATGAAGATAGCGGACCCGCGATTAATCAAAAGCCAGAAGGATGAACGAAGCCTAATCGCGAATGCCAAAGTGGTCGTATTGATTAACTGCAACCTGCATTCCACTGAATTAGCATCCAGCCAGATGGCAATGGAACTATTGTACGATCTGGCTACCGGCTCTTCACCTGAAATCCAGGACATTCTCAAACGGACCATTATCGTGTTGATACCCAGTGCCAATCCCGACGGACTCAATAAGGTAATCGATTGGTACGAACGGTCGCTGGGAAAACCATGGGAAGGTACGGGGATGCCATGGCTTTATCAAAAATATGCTGGGCATGACAATAACCGTGACTGGTTCATGCTCAATCTTAAAGAGACGCGTTTAGAAACCAAAGTGATTTACAAAGAATGGCTGCCCAATATTATATATGATATTCACCAGATGGGTAATTCGGGAGCAAGGTTTTTCGTTCCGCCATTCTTCGATCCGAAAAATCCAAATGTTCATCCGTTGAATGACCATATGATGCTGATTATCGGGGGGCATATAGCAGCAGAACTTACCCGGGAGAGCAAGAAAGGGATTCTAAATAGCGCTATGTACGACAACTGGTGGCAGGGAGGATTTCGTACCTCGGCATATCGCCATAATGTAATAGGAATACTCACTGAGGCGGCGAGTGTATTAATTGCCTCGCCAATATTCCAGCGTAAAAGTGAGCTTCGCGGTAGTACACGGGGTATGCCGGACTATGCTATTGCAACGAATTTTCCTGATCCATGGCCGGGCGGCTGGTGGCGGCTGCGCGATATCGTGGATTACGAAAAGATCGCTTGTATGAGCTTGTTTACACTGGCGGCCAGGTATCATGATTTATTTATAAGCAACAAAATTAAACTTGGACGTGATGCAATAGAACGCGGCAAAACGGAGCCACCTTTTGCATGGCTTGTACCTCCAGATCAGCACGATGCTCGGACCGCAGCCGAAATGCTGTCCATTCTGCACGCCACAGGGATTGAAGTGCATCAGGCAGAAGATGAATTTTTAGCCGACAGAGTACGCTATCCAGCCGGGACATATATCCTCTATTGCTCACAGCCGTACCGTTCTCATCTCAATGATATGATGGAACGGCAGGTATATCCAAATCGATCCTACTACCAGGGAGGACCACCCGAAGCACCATATGACATGGCCGGCTGGACATTGCCTTTACAGATGGGAGTGCGTAGTGTGAGTGTAAATCAGCAATTTGAATCTCGAGCGAGAAAACTCGAAGCGGTGACCTTGCCACAGGGCAAGGTCATAGAATTGCCACAGGAGGCTGGCGGTTATGTACTGAAGGCTGGTTCAAACGATAACTATCGCCTGATAAACCGTCTGTTTAAGGAAGGTATCGACTTCAAGATAATTTCGTTGCCGGATCAATTGAAAGATAAAACGGGCATTAAAATGTCATACGGTTCTTTATTTATACCTGATGTTAATGAAGTGGATAAAGTAAAGCCACAACTTCTTGAAGGGATTTCCACATCACTTATAGGTGTTCAGCAAGCATCTTCACAAGTAAAAGCTGCCTGTAGCTATATACTAGCACCACGTCTGGGTCTTTATCAGCCGTGGACGGCCAGCATAGATGAAGGGTGGACACGACTGGTTTTGGATAATTTCGAATTTGAATACACATCTTTGCATAACTCTGAGATCCGTGCCGGTAATCTTAGAAATCGATATGACTGTCTGATTTTACCGTCCGTTAGTTCGGGCTCAATTATTAAGGGCCGAGCCGTAGATACGACCGAGCCTCAATATGTGGGAGGGATTGGTTCTGAAGGAATTATCATGCTACAGAACTTTGTACAGGATGGGGGAACATTGATATGCATAGACAGCTCGTGTAATCTTCCAATAGAGTATTTTAATATCCCTGTTCGCAATATCATTAGCAACAAGGCATCAAAAGAATTTTTCTGCCCAGGTTCCATACTGCGCATCTGGGTAGATAATAAACATCCGGTCGGTTACGGGACACCTGAATGGATATCAGGGTACTTTGCAAGATCACAGGCATTTGAATTGATTGAAGAATCAGGAAATGGAAATAACAATCCTCGAGGTACTGATATCCGTTTTCCTGCTCGTGTTGTTGCGAGATATTCGGACACTGTTCTTCTGGAAAGCGGATGGATCAGAGGAAAAGAACTCATAGTGGACAAACCGGCGATTGTCGAGGTACAATACGGCCGGGGAAAAATAATCCTGATTGGATTTCGAGTCCAGCATCGCGCGCAGTCGCATGGGACCTTTCGCTTGCTGTTCAATGCTATCCTCTATAGTACAATTGATCCAATATCCTGAGCTATTTGTCTGACTGACCATAAGGTCACTATCCTTCAGATAGTGCTTGCGTGTTTAAAATACTAAGGATAACATAAACAATTGATGTGGCGACTGGTTAGATGTTGCCATTCAAACTATGCATGAAAAATGTACCCGAAGGGCTACAATATATATAGTGATAAAGGAGCAAGCGATGTATCGGATCTCATATCGAGTTCTTATTATGATCACGGTCATGACAGTCTTGAACACGACCGGCGTCTCACAGTTGTCAGCAGAAGACAAAAACTCCTACCGCATTCAGCCCTATACGAAAAATCCGCGTTACTGGCAATATGAAGGCAAGCCCGTGATGCTGCTTGGCGGAAGCAAGACCGACCATATCTTTTTGCTCGATGACCTCAAAGCGCATCTCGATGAGATACAGGCAGTTGGGGGCAACTACGTACGCAATACGATGAGCCAACGGGAGGGCAAGGATCTCAAGCCGCATAAGCTGCTGCAGAACGGAAAGTTCGATCTCGATCAGTGGAATAAGGAATACTGGAAACGCTTCAGTGACATGCTCACATGGACTGCCGAGAGAGCGATTATTGTGCAGATAGAGGTTTGGGACCGCTTCGACTATTCGACACTGAACTGGGAAACCAGCCCCTGGAATCCCGACAACAACGTGAACTATACCTACGAGCAAACAGGCTTTGCTTCCGAGTACCCCAAGCACTCCGGTCAAGACCTTCAGCCTTTCTTTCACTCGATTAAAGATATGCCGCTTTATAGTAAAAAACTCGATCTCATTCGTAAGTATCAGGAGGCGTTCGTCGCTAAGATGCTGTCTTACAGCCTGGACTATGGACATGTCCTCTACTGCATGGACAATGAGACGTCCACTCCAGCTCAATGGGGGCAGTACTGGATTCAGTTCATCAAGGGCAAAGCCGCCGAAAAGGGAGTGACTGTATGTACGACAGATATGTTCGATGATTCATATATGGCCGAAAAAGCAAAGCATACTTTGCTCATTTTCAAAGATCCCGAGCACTACATGTTTGCCGATATCTCGCAGGTGAACAGCCGGAACTACGATCAGACACACTGGGAAAGGCTGCAGTGGCTTTTGCGTCAGGTAAATACGCATCCGCGTCCCAGCAATCACACCAAGATATATGGGAGCGGCTACTATAGTTTTGGGACTGGCGGTCCTGAGGATGGTGTTGAGCGGTTCTGGCGCAATATTCTCGGCGGCTCGGCAAGCGTCCGTTTCCACCGTCCGGACTCCGGTAACGGACTCAACGATTTCGCCAAAGGGAGCATTAAGGCAGCGCGCATTCTGGAGAACCTGATAAAGTTCTGGGATATCACGCCACAGATGGGGCTGCTTTCGGACCGAGAGAGCAACGAGGCCTACCTGGCAGCGAATCCCGGAGAAAGCTATGCGCTCTATTTCACCGATGGCGGGTCTGTCGGACTTGATTTGTCCGGTGTAAAGGATACCTTCGAAGTGACATGGATTAGTGTGTCAATGGGCGTAGTTACGCGTACATCGGCTGCCGGGCGTTATCGACTGATGAATAAGACTATCCAAGGCGGCCGTGTTGTAACGCTCAACGCGCCGTACAAAGGGGGCTGGATTGCCGCAATCGTGAAGAAGTAAAGGCCAAAAAATGGTGAGTACAGATGCCTATCTTTTAGCACTACATGAGGTTTTCTTACTTAAAATATTAGAAATCTTTTCGATAAGTTTTTCGAAATCGATCGGTTTGGTAACGTAATCTGAAATACCAAGTGAGGTGGCCATATCTATATCCTTTGCATCACACAATGCAGTAACCATTATTACAGGTGTATCCTTTATCGCTTGATCATTTCTCATGCGTTCGAGCATTTCATGACCATTAATGACGGGCATGTTAGTATCTAAGAGTATTAAATCCGGTTTCTCACTTGCAGCTTTTTCCAGGCCTTCCTTTCCATTAGTTGCGGTAATAACATCATAGTGACACCATTCAAGGCGGCACTGGACGATGCTAACACAGTCAATTTCGTCATCAACGATGAGTATCTTAGCTTTATCGGATTTCTTTTTTGACGATGTTAATCCAAACATATTTCACGTACTCCGAAAATATTCTTTTTTTGTATATTCGACCTGAATTCTCCCTGAGATTAGCAAAAGGTATCTCAGATATAAAATTACATGGTAATATTTACTATTTCGCTACAATTAACGGACCTAATGATGTCGTGCATAATTATATTTTTCGAGAGAATCTATTTTTTATCATCTCCGTTTTTTTCTAATGATGTCATCGGCCTGTCCTTTATTTCCCTGAACTTTTCCATCGCATCCTCAGGAATTTTCTCTTCATCATTATAAATACGGGGCGAGAGGAATATTATCAACTCAGTATTGTTAACCACGGTATTAGTATATCTAAATAACAACCCAATTAGAGGAATATCGCCAAGAATTGGTACCTGGCTAGTCTCTTTCGTTAATTCCTGTCGTCTAAGACCACCGATTATGACAACCTGACCATCCTGAAGTAATACCTCACTACTGGCATTTCTTGTATCAATGATAGGTACATCGGTAGCACTTGCCCCTACAACCACGTTTTGTTCTGAGCTAACGTTGAGAAATATCAGATCATCATCAGTCAGGGAAGCGGTGACATCCAGCGTAACGCCGACTTTCTTGAATTCGGTTGAAGACATACTTCCACCGGCGGATGTATCTGTTACCTCATTATAGGGCAATTCTCTAACAGCTTCGATAGAGGCAGTCTTACCGCTTACGACCATGACTCTGGGACTGGCGAGAATCTCAACATCTTTTTTCTCCTGGAGCACACTTACAACGTTACGAATATCACCGTTGATGACACTAAAGTTACTGCCGAGACCAGTGGTATTAAAAGCTGTAGCATTTCCGATAGTGGTGGCGTCCTCAACAGTTGTACCCAGGCGAGTTGTAAAGTTTTGCCTGTATGTCATATCCTGCACTTTATCGGTGAGGAGATCCCAATTGATGCCGATTGCAGTGTCATCACTGAGTTGTACATCAACGATTACCATCTCAACCATAATCTGCCGCGGTGTTTTGTCAGCCTTTTTAATCTCAGAAACAATCTTTTCAAGCTTTTCCTTCGTATCACAGACAATCAGGGAATTGTTGTTTTCATTAATTGCAATAGAACCATTGCGGGAAGACATTTTATCTATAGCCTGCTTGAGACTTTGAGCATCAAGAAATTTAAGCATTATTGTTTGTACAAACAGCTCCGGCATTTCTTCAATAAATTCTGAAGACTGAAGAGCTATCGGCGTAACAGTTTTTATGGATCGTGGAATTTGAGCAAAAGGATTCTCGCGCCCAACTTCCTGTGTAATTTTCTGCGCATCTAATGTTGGCTGGGATTGTGTAGGAGCATACCCGGCACAGATTATTAAAATAATACAAAGCAAAATCTTTTTTGTGTATTTCTGTTTATTCATAGGGCATCACCTTTATCCTGTATTTCGCAAATAGTAATAGTTATATCGCACCTGGGTCGATCCGAAGCGTACTCGAGAGTCATGACTTTTATTGAGTCTATCCAAACTTTTTGAGTGCGCGCCTGCAACCTTTGTATTAACCTTGATATGTCTTTGTATAGTCCAACAACGCTTAATGCTGCGCTTTTGGTTACAATGCCCGAAGAATTTGATTGTTTATCTTTGGGATTACTTTTAATGATATTAAGCGATTGAACCACACAGCCTGCCTGTTCGGAAATGGCTTGTAAATCGCTGAAAAATTCTCTCGCTTTGTCTTGTGTGAACAGTGTGCTCTGTAGCTTTGTCAATTTTTCCTGTAATTCCTTCAGCTTCTTTTGTTTGACCTTAACCCTGCTGTTGATAATTTTGTTTTTATTTACGAGGTTGGTCATAGCGGATTCATATCCATGCGCCACCGACAGGTAGGCAGCATGCGGAGCAACTAACCAGCTATACATCGCCAATAATGCAATTATAATCAGTGACGCTGATACAGCGTATCTTGTCGAACGGTCCGCTTTAATAAGATGTTTGACTAACATCAGCCTTCCTCCTTTTCCAGCTTCAGCATGCAATCGATTCTGTACATAATAAAACCGTTCTCATTATCTTCTTTTGTTGTTTCGGTCAGAGAAGCAGAACTTATATAAACCGAGTTGTTGAGCATCTGCACAAACAAATGAATCGTCTCATATGATATTGCCATGCCTTCCAGGTACATCGTGGAACTATCTCTGCTAAACAGGTTCATTATTCGTATGTTCTTGGGCGTCCGTTTTTTGACATCATTCAGGATGCCGGCCCAATCCAGGCTTGGACGGGAACCGAGAATGATGCTTAATTCTGCGGGTATGTCGGATAATTGTTTAATTTGTCTATCCAATTTTTCCTGTTCATTAAGCAAAGTATATGTGTCATGCGACAGAGCTGCCTGCTTATTTTCGGCGATGTCTTTCTTTACATTATTGGCTCTTAAGCTCAGTCCTGTCCCGGTCAGCACCATCAATAACGGCATAGCAGCAATAATAGCAGCAGTTACAAACAATTGTTTTTTGACCGCTCTGACCTCAGCCGATTCAGGAGGAACTAAATTAATTTTTAACCCATTATCGTTTTGATTCAAAAGCCCAATGGCCAGACCAATAGCAACAGCCGAAGCTTTTTCCCGACCATCGTTTTGTGCAACCATCGTGTCCTGGTATATGCTTTGGCCGGTCCTGACCTGCACGTTTTCGCTTTTAATTTCAGTCTTCAAAGATTCATCAAAGCTCTGGGGTAATTCCATGCTATCTGCAACTACCGTAACCTCCCAGTTTCCGGAACGGTCCACGGCCTCGACATCATAAGACCTTATAATCTCATTTATCTTCTCAGATAGCCACTGACTGAGCTGTTCCGGTTTGGCCTGTTCTTCACTTACGCTCTCTACTCTTACAAAATCCAGGATTTGTTTTCTGAATACACACAGCTGTAGTACACCATCGCGCAATATGGCCAAGAGCACGTAGCAATCAAATTTTCCTTCTATTTTGTTTGCATATAGTGCTCTGGTATAGGATAAAAGCGGCGGTTCGATTATCTTTGCGTTTAGGCCTGCCATATCGGATGCCTGAGCAAGCATTGCTACATTTTGGCTATCCGCAGCAGCCGTAAGGAGGCGGCTTCCCAGCCCCTTTCCTGAGACAGTTCGGCAGAAATCGGAAGCAAATTCCATACCGGATAACATGACATAACTTTTCAGTTCATTTCTAACAAACTGCCCGACATTTACCTGCTTCTTCTTAGGCGAGTCAAAAATCTGCAGAACCACCGGCCTTGCAAATAACGATATAGCAGCTTGCCTTGTTCGTATTTTATTGCGAAGCCTAAGGTCTTTTATGGCCTTGGCAAGCTTTGCCGGCTCTTCTATGTTACCGTCTTTTATTGCACCATCGGGAACAGGGGCACTGGCTGCCTTGAGCAGATCGAGACCTTTGGAGCTCTGCTTTAGCAGTGCCATATTTATCCTGCCTTCCGAAATATCTATACCAAGTGCAGTTTTAACGGCAATTTTCATTCGTTTATCCTCAAAGTCTTAATTGCTATTATATAAGGGCTGATACTTCCTATTGCTATGTCAGCTTCAACTTTCGCAACAAAGCCCTGCGCCGAAGTGCCTGTCGACTCGATTGTAAGATTAGGTATAGAACCTGAAACATTCACAGTATATGTGCCGCTGTTGAAAGACTTATTATTAAAACCGCTGTTCCAGCTCGAATCTACACGGAGTTCGCTGAAGGCATCATTAAGGCCGGCCTCGGCGATAGCCATAGCCTCAGCAGCGTAGATTTGATTTCGCATAAGCTGTATTTCTTCGGTATTTATCTGAAGTATGCCTATAGTAATCGCAGACAGCATCGCTGTTGCGAAGATTGTCATCAAAAGTACCGCTCCATTATTTTTTTGTTTCGTTTTCATAGTTTACGGGATCAATCCTCCTCTGCCCCCGGGCTCACTCTGCTCACTCTCGGCTGGGCCGGAACCAATGGGCATGTAACTTATACTACTTGTCAGGACAATCTTGTCGATTACAAATCCATCTTCACACATCCATATATTGAAAGTGTGTATACCTGTAGTTGTTACGTTAAAGGTTGCATCCGGGCCGTCCATTGTTTGACTATGCCAGGCATAAAACGGATCGTAGTAGTTCACCCGGTCACATGTCGAGATTTCCTGTCCGTCCAGTCCAGCGTGGCATGAGTCCCCCGCACCGTCTTTACCATAGCCGCGAACCCAAACGTAGTGTGTGCCTGTCTTCACGAAGTTTACCAGAAAATCCAGGCGTGGACTGTATGCTGCATAATCTGTGTCTTGATTAGTGCCGCTATCCGGTGTGGCTTCCATGGCACCTTCGTCTGAATAACCACCGGGTGAAGTAACTAAGGTCCACTGATGGCCTCCTTTAGGGGCGTTGTTAGTGTAGTGCTCGGCTTCCATTGAAACGATACCATCGGAACCTTCATCCTGCTGGAAGACCCCGCCAACCAGCTCGACGATCTCCTCCTGACTCAAGGCACGATTGAAGAGGTGTACATCGTCAATGGAACCCTCAAAATATTGATCATCTGAGCGTCCAAAAGTAAATGAACTAGTATTAGTAACTATTGTTCCTGCTTTATTCTTTGTAAAGTCATACACACCGTTCACATATCCCTTTGCATCTGTACCATCATATGTTACTGCAACGTGTACCCAGGTATTTAGAGGAAGAATAATATCGGCATCTTTCCATGTATCAAGAGTTCCGGTGTTAAGAACGAAATATGCACTGAGCACTGTTTCTGTATCTTCTTGACCGGTCAGGTACAGAGAATATGCATTTTCTTTCCAAAGGACATCTGACCAGTGATTACGAGCCGGGCGAGATGCCATTTTGATCCAGGCAGCCAATGTGATCTCATCCGTGATGTCCAGGCTGCTGTCATTCCCGCAATTGACATAGTCATTAAATCCGTCAAAATCAAGGCCGCCTCCGAGTTTGCCCGTTACCCAATCCGTGGCCGGATTCATTTGAGTCAGTGTACCATCGATTCGGTTACCGCTTGAATCACTGGCTTGATCATCTTCGGTCTCGTCCAGCTTCCACCATCCGACTAAGCTTCCGTCTCCGGAAGATGAACTGATGCGGAGATATGTATAGGTAGTGAAGGTTTTATCCTGCCCCATTGCCGCCGGATTGGTAATGGTTGTTTGGACTTTTATGAATCGGATTTCGTTAACGTCTGTTATCGGTGTACCTAAGTCGTTGCTATCGTAGCAGGTAAACAGCAACTGACTGACCGGTCCGGCAAGGTCATAAAGGCTTCCAACAGGACCGAACTCGACATAATTGCTTGTGCCATTAATATCGAATCTGAGATTGTTCGCATCATTGTCTTCAAATTCGATATAACCGTTTGTTTCAGCCGGACCGCTTACAGCCGTTATACGAGCAGCTGTTGAGAGGTTTCGGTTCAGGTGGTCTATCAGAATCCTGCCGTTTTGAAGGACTTCAGCATTACTCTGTTTTGAATCCCAACTGTTTTGTATGGCTCTAAATTGCGGGACAACGGCTGAAAAGACAATGGCCATTATAGCCATCGCTATAAGAATCTCTACAAGGGTCATACCACGGTAGGAACGAATTTTGTTACTTCGATACTGCATAACAGTTAACAATCGATAATTGATTACCTTCCTTCCTGCTGGATTAATCACTTTTGCTTTATTTTCAGCGCAAAGTGTATGCCGCTCCAGATGCTTTTTTTCGGCATAAAACAAAGGTCTATTTGCTTAGTTTTGAGTTATGAAATAGTAAAAATATTATTTAAAAAAACGCTGTTAATTGGGGTATTTGGAATTGATTTGACGTATTTATCGGGGATTGTTACTTAGCAAAATATTAAAGTTTTATACCTGAAAATAAGTCCTATAATTTTTCTGGAAATCCTCACAAACAGCAAGCTAATACCGTAGTGAATACAGTTGATTTTCCAAATGAAAGCAGGACATGTCCAGGGTGACTTATTTGCTGAAAGAACTTACGATCTTTGTGCAATTAGTGTGGCCAGGGTAATTTCAATTTCATCGGTATCGAGCGTGCTGTTGTCGTTGAGGTCTTCACCAACCGATACGGTTATCTGTCTGAGGTTGGCATTGACGGAGATATCCGCTACATTGCACAGATATGAACCTTCCAGAGAAGAGTCGGTTTCGGCAAATGAGCTTGAATAGTTATAGACAGAACGTGCTTTTATTTCATCGAGTTTAGCTTGTGCGAGGATGAGACTATTGGTTCGGTGTTCAATAATTCTGTTGCCCACCTGAGCAATGGTTAACGCTCGTAAAATTGGAATTATAACAATAACCAAGAGGCTTGAAGCGATAACAATCTCCGTGAGAGTAAATCCCCGTGATTTTCTTCTTGCCGGAACTTCAATCCGTAACAATCTTGTCAGTTTTCTACACATTTTACTGTACCTGTTGCTGAATTAACGGTGATTGTGAAAGTTTTGCCTCTTCCAGAGACAATTAGCTGTGTTGCACTTGCAGTTCCCAAACTTCCCAGTGGGCCAAAGCTGAATCTCATACCGGTAGGGTTACTAATACTAACGTCTGAATCAATTGTTTGTGATAATATAGTTGCATGGGTATCCACATTGTTAATTTCATATCTTCTATAGGGTACGGCACCGACCAACGTCAGTTCAAAGCCTTTGGTATTATTTGCAGCATCGGAAATAGCAAGCCTGCGTGCCAAGCGAAGATCCGTAGCAATTTTCCAGGCTTCTGTTTCGGCTTTTTCTTTTGTAATGAGAGCGAAATTGAGTCTCGGCACGGCAATAAATGCAATTACTCCGAGAAATGTCACTATTATTAGCAACTCAACTAAGGTAAATGCTGTTCTTTGATATTTCATAAAATTAAGGTTTTTCTAAAATACTTTCTGTGATTTTCTTTATATCTGTACTATCCAAATGTATGTGATCAGGGACTCTATTCCTGCCGTCTGTCTTTACCAATGTATATGGTGTTTTAAAAGGGCATTTAGGTGGACCATCCGGAAAATAGTTTGGGTCATTTGTGACTTTTCCGATATTAAGAGGCCAGGTTCCGGTGTTTGAATAATACAATTCGATCTGTGAGTTTATGATATCAACATTTCGGCTGCAGGCGTTTACGCCGGCATTGAATGCCCCTCCGTTAATCCTTGGAATAGCGATTGCCGTTAGAGCACCGAGGATCAATACGACAATCATCACCTCAATCAAAGTGAAAGCTTGTTTTTTATGTAGTCTCATTGGCATAAATCAGCAATAAAGGAAAAAGATGGCTGAGGACCAGCCGTCAGCCATCTTTATTGATTGATTTATTTATATAAGAAACTGAAATTATATCCGTTTTGCGATTGCCCACTGGAGCTAATGTCCACTGGAGCCAATATCAACTGGGCCACTAACTAACTAATGGCTGTGTGGATCGATACGATTGCTTGCATTATAATTATATGCCGTACCGAGTGGGCATGTTGGTGCACCGTCAGGAAAATAGTTCGGATCAGAAGTAAGAGCCGCCAACGAAGCAGGCCAGGCACCTTCGTTTGCATTGTACAATTCGATCTGCGAGTTTAACATGTCGATATTCGTACTGCATGCACTAATTCTGGCGGTTTGCGCTCCTCCCATAATCCTTGGGATTGCAATTGCCGCTAATGCGCCGAGGATCAACACGACAATCATTAACTCAACTAATGTAAACCCCTTTTCACACCGCATTGCATCTTCCTTTCAATTCAATAATGAATTTTAATATCTCGTCAATGAAAGAATGTTTAATATCTCGATTTACTCCAGTTAATACTATCGGTAAAAGATATCATGCCCTTTAGCACGTACTGTTACATTTTATTATTTTAAGTGCTGCATATAATCAAACATTGGTAAATAAACCGCCATAAGGATAAAACCTACTATTGTACCCGTTAAAATCGTTAAAACCGGTTCTAATTTCACAATCAGTCCGTCAACTATTCTGTTGATATCTTTATCAAGAAAATCGGTTCCTTTATTCAACATCTGGGCTGTCTCCCCAACTTCCTCACCGGAAAGAGCCATCTGCACAATTATCGGAGGAAAGATGTCATGTTTTTGCAGTGATTCTCCGACACTAACACCTTTTTCAATAGAGGTCTGCAATTCTTTAGCAATTTCGGCAAACTTGTGATTATTTGCAACATTGGAAGCCACATCCAAGGCCCTGATCGGTGAAATTCCCACCGATGTCAACATTCCATAAGTTCGCATAAAATGTGAAACCACAATCATGCGATTAACTTTCCCAAGAATAGGCATTTTTAGTTTGAAAATATCCCATTTAGCCCTGACATTAGGATTTTTTAATAGCCACCATAATGCCGCTCCAACTAGCGCCACAATAAAGGGAATAGCCCACCAATAGCCTCTGAGTATAGAACTTAAGATAACAAGAGCATGAGTAGGACCAGGCAACTGCACGTGTAACTGCTTATATAGTTTGGAAAAGATCGGGACGATAAAAGCTATCAGGCATGCAACAACCCCAACACAGACAACACTGACAACAACAGGATAAGTAAAAGCCGACCTGATTCTCCGCCGCATATCCATCCGCTTTTCGAGATATACTGCACTCATTTCAAGAGATTCTGATAATTTCCCGCCGGATTCACCAGCCTCGAGCATTCCGCAAAAGAAATCTGAAAATATGCTGCGGTGCTTCCCAAACGCTTTTTCCAGGCTTGAACCATTCTCGATGCTTTGGATAATCTCGGTAATTATAGTCCCAAGTGCCGGATTGTTACTCTGCTCCTCTAATACTTCAAGAGACCTTGTAATTGATAAACCCGCTGAATACATCTCAGCAAACTTATAAATGAAAGTAACGATTTCCGATTGCTTTATCTTCCTGCGCTTTGGTGTTACGTCCTTGTGCCGGCGAGCCTTTAACAGAACATAACCCATCTTATCCAGTTCTTGGCGCAACAGGGCAACGCTATCAACATCGTCATATGTGCCGATGAGTTTCTCCCCGTTTTCATCTCTTGCGGTGTAATCATATGCCGTCATCATACTACCTTAATATCTACGATTCGCATCATTTCTTCAATTGTTGTAGTACCATCCAAAACTTCCTGAGCCGCGTTTTCAAAAAGTACTTTCATACC
>JAVVFI010000063.1:0-17345 GCA_032250555.1 Sedimentisphaerales bacterium | reverse complement strand
TGGGCAGATTTGTACCCGCCGGAAAAAACAGAACTGCCTGAAAGCGTGAGCGAGCCTTTGGAAAACCTGCCGCCTGAGATGCAGGGCTGGCGGCGCAACACGCGGCGGCCCTGGAACCTTGGCACGGCGGCGAAGAACCATGACCTGTACCGCCGTTATGTGGCCTATTATTACGCTCTTACGAGCGAGGTGGACGCATGTGTAGGGCGGCTCATGGACGGTCTGGAGAGACTGGGACTGAGAGACGACACGATTGTTATCTACACGGCGGACCATGGGGACTTTCTCGCCGCGCACGGGATGGTGGAAAAATGCGCGCTTGGCCACAACGTTTATGAAGACACACTGCACGTTCCTTTGATCATAGCCTGGCCGAAGCGTTTTCTCGAAGGCGCCGTCAACAAAAGCCTGGTGGAATTGGTTGATCTGTATCCTACCTTGATGGACTTGTTGGATTTGAAGCGCCCGAATGAAGCTCCCGAACTTACCGGGATATCACTGATTCGTTCGCTTACTGAAAACAAACCAACTGGCCGCAAATACGCTGTCTCGGAAAACTGGAGCCAGGCGACTGTGATTACCGAACGCTATAAACTGGGCGTATGGATCGACCCCGGCCCCATAGACAAATACAAACGGCGCGACAACCGCGACCGGTTTCCCAACCAGCTTTTCGACCGCGAAAAAGATCCTTTGGAACTGACAAACCTGATCGACGATCCGAAATACAACAAAGTTCAAAAGCTGCTTCGGGAGCACTTCGACGATTTCGCCTCTCATGTCCCCGCTGCCGGAAAAATGGCACTTATCAAAAAACAAGGAAAATGATTCGTATTGCGGATACCGATACTCGTTTTATTTTTGCAGCAGGATATAAGTTGGTTTATCTCGGTCGCAGGAAAGTTGGCCATCTTTATATTCAAGCTCAACGACCTGAATCGAGCTGCGCCGCTGTTCGTATAGGTCGCTTTTAGGGGTGCTTTTTAACCTGCCAGGATGTGTGAAATAAAAAAGAAATGCACGGTCGTCACTGACCACAACATCGGGATGGCCGCCTTTAACTTTGTCATCTGTTCCTTTACCCGGCTTATCGAGCAGATTGTTCTTTTGTCGGGTCCATTTGACACAGTCATCCGAAAAATATACACCGAGCCCGTTCCAGACATCGACAACCATCCAGTACCGGTCTTTCCATTGGAAAACTTTAGGCCCTTCGCCGGGACGGTCACCAATAGCCTTGCCGTGGTCTTCCCATTTATACAGGTCTGGACTGTCGGCATAGTAGATAGATTTTCTATCGACCTCGTTGTTATACCACAGTCGCCATGTACCATCCGGCATCCGCATGACGCAGGCATCTATAACCTTATTGGAAGTTAGTTTTAGTGTGGAATGATATTTCCAGTTAAGCAGGTCACTGCTGGTTAGATGAATAATATCACGCGGGGCATCCCAATTAGTGAATATCCCCGGTACGAAGGTCAGATACATGTGATAGGTGCCTTCGTGTTCAATTACCTCCGGCGCCCAATAGCTGTACTCGCCCTGGGCGTAATCTATATTGGCTGTTGTCCGGTATTTCCATGTCGCTCCGTAGTCCGATGATTCGGTTATACCTATCTTAGTGCCATGGACCCAGGAAACACCCTGTGTATTCGGTTCGTTTGCCCGCCGGTTGGTATAAAACATAAACCATTTGCTCTCTTTCGGGTTCCAGCATAGTACCGGATCAGCCGCACCATCGAACACCGGGTCGCGAAACAACGGCTTGGAAGCAATCTTGCCCATGGCAGCGGGCTTTTCAGTTGCCAGCCGCTTTTCGAGACGAGGCTCGACCTGCGTTAGTTCCAGCATAACGAGATTTGCCATCATGCGGGCGCCTTTTTCATTGAAGTGTGTGCGATCCTTCGGCTCATTGGCCACTATGTCATTGGCGGCGGTGCCCAATTGCTCATATAGCTTACCGCTTGAAGCGTTCAGATCAATCACACTCACATTCTTTTGTGCCGCAACAGCCTTCATCGCATCGGCATATATAATCAGGCTGTTATCCAGCTTACCTTTCGGACTGTAAGTTCTTCTCTGTACAGGTGTCACCAGAATAGGTGTTGCGCCAATCGCCCTCGTCTGTTCAATATATTGCCGCAGATATTTCCTGAAGTCCGTATCGGCGTTGGTAGACTCAGGCTTATCCGGGCTGTGTGAATCATTATGTCCGAATTGAATCAGCAGAATGTCGGGCTTAGTCTCCAGCGTCTTTTCCCAAAGCCCTTCATTGATGAATGTTTTGGTACTACATCCACTCCTTGCCAGATTAATTACTTTGACCGTGTCTTTGAAATAGCCCTGTATGTATTGTCCCCAGCCGCAGCAGTCTCGTTCAGGGGGATACTCGCAGACCGTCGAGTCGCCAATGATTACGAGGCGAAGCTGCGCCTGGACTGCGTGCAGGGGTGTAATGTCACCGAGTAGAGGGGTAAGCAGGCAAAAGTAAAGGATAGTGACGCAATGTGCTCTGGAAAGAATTCTATGAGTTGCGATGTTTGATGCTCGTAAGTGCCGGGTGAATCCACTGCTAAATTCAATGTGAATGTTTCTCATTTTCTTCAACTCCTTATATGCTGTCATGGCATACGTTTGAGTCCCTCCCAACGTATATTCCATTGTCCATTCTTTGGAAATCCCGGTGCCGGGCGGTCGGCGCCGTCCCAGCCGGCTGCCATCATCGCAACCGCCGTAAGTAAACCCCCGTTGCCGGGCAGGTATAGCGGCAGCCGGGCCGATTGATAATTGTGTCCGTTTGCTAAATAGCGGTTCTTTTGTGCTTCAACGAACAAGGCATCTACTGCTTTTTCAGGTTCGCCCAGGCGTGCCGCGGTCATTGCCATAACGGGATAGTCCCAGCCCCACGTACTGGGCCAGTCCCATACTTTAAATACATTCTCCAGAGTTCTCTTCATGACATCAGATTTTATCAAGGGTGTCTGCGGCAGGAATCCTATGGCGCATAACATTGAAGGATGGTCCCGGGTAATTGTGTATGGCGATGTTTCGATCCCTGTATAAAGACCTTCGCGAACAGTCGGCTGAGAAAGGTTCTTGATGACCTTATCCCAATCAGGATTGCGTTCCAGCCCCAGCCTCTGTCGCCACTTTTGTGCGGTTTCCAGAGCCCAGTGCCAATAGGCAAGCTCGAAAGTCGGATTGATAGCGCTGGTCTTATAACGCCCGTAACTTTCCTGAGCAGGTATCAGGGCCGGCCCCAGCACATAGCGCTGATTTATATGATCCCAAACCGGATAAGAAGCCATAAACTCGGCCGTCTCGAATACAATCTGCCGGTATCGTTCCAGGGTTTTCCTGTCTCCGTGTGCTCTGTAACATAACTCGGCATAATAAATCGGATGGGGCTGCTGCCATATCAGGAATACACCGACACTGCTGGGACTGTCCCTGCCGTCGGGAGAAACCATCTTAGGCCAGCGAACACCCTTATAGCCCTGAAGTTCGGCGGTGGCTTTAGCCTTGGGCATAATCGATTCATACCATGGCAGGCTGCGCTCGAGCAGTTCCAAACGATCCCACAGGGCAAAGTGCACCGCATGCCACCAGTGCATCTCCAGGTGAAATTTGCCAAACCAACTGTTACATACCAAACCTGTTTCCTGCGGAGGACGGGAACCTGAGCACTGAATGGCTGTAAGGTATTGTGAAAGCACGACTCTTCTTTCGAGTTCCGCGGCACGCGGATCGGCGCATTGGGAAAAATCTATCGCACCACCGGTGCTCCAGAATTTTCGCCAGTGAGCCTCTGCCCCTTCCCGGACTTTCTTGTAATCAGATAATTGCTCTGTAATTTGATTTGCAGAAAACGCAAATAAAATATCGAGAGGTTGGCCGTCCTGTCCGGATATTTCATATTCATGTTGTGATTTAGCGCTGAATCCGCCCGCTTCAGAGAAAGAAACTCGAACATAATACTGGTCGTTGTCAAGTGTTCTTGTTAAATCAGCCTGATTGCCTGCGATTTGAAGTTGTGTTGTGTGGCGCAACGGGTGGTCCCAATCTGCTGCATTTCTCCATTCGTCATTACCGTATGGAAATGCAAGCGAGACCTTCAATCGTTTTTTTCCGAGCAACGGTGATTCGATACGAACCGCCAATAAATCACGCTCCGGATGGCAAACAGTCAAGACTTTTACAGGCTGGGCTTCTACTTCGAACCGGCTTGTCAACAATCCCGTCCATAAGTCAAGGCTCTGGTACGTATTTGTTAAATCGTTAATGCCGGCAGACGAGCCGTCAGATTTCTGGAGCCGCAATCCGATTTTTCCGAGATGCATTCGATGAGGATTTGAACGCAGCCATGTTGCAGCAGGCGAATATCCTCTTGAGGATCCGCTGCCCGAAGCATAAGGTACCTTGCGGGAAGCCACTGTATAGTTCTCTAAGATATCAGACAATTTGTAGCCTTCGGGATTAGGCATTGTGTGCCAGCCCCATTGAGATTGAGTTCCGAGAGGCATACCTTTTTCATAATATTCGCCAAATGTCTGAAGGCCTGTAATATCTGCGGTGAAAGCAAACTCGCCGTTGCCGACGCTCAAAGGATTAAGTGGATCAGCTTTTTTTAAGATGACATTATTTCGTCTCACCAATGCCTGGCGATCAATTCGATGGTCTGGCAGTATATTTGACCTTCCTTTTGAGTAAGCGGCCTTAGCTGGGAACAATACAATATTGATAACAAACAACACTGCTGCGAACTGAGCAAGAATTCGTTTCATTATACCATCCTTTAAGAAGCCTCTTAATTTGTTTTAATTCGTATTGTTGTTATGCCGAAGGCTCCAATGTCTGCTTGTATTTCATGCTCCGTAAAATCGGCCCGGCCTTTATCCTGTTCAACCAGATTTGTTAGCTTAGCATCAACCACTGCAATATGAGGTAATGTTACAGTTGCAGTAGTTGCCTTGCCCTGTGTTTCAATCAGGCGGATGATTATTCCATCGCCGTCCTCGGCCAGTTTTAGAGCAGTCAAAAGTACATTGGGCTTATCAACCGAGCAAAAGCTCATTGTATCCGGCGCAAGAGGCCCTTCCTTTTTGCCGCGAACATCATCAACGATAAACTGATTGGCTGCAGACCATCCGAAGCGGGCGCAATTGCCTTTCTGCCAATCGCCTTCGTGCGAGGTCAGGGAATAGTGGAAGAGTATTTCGCTTTGCTGGACAGGCTGAAAGTTCGTCCTGAAGTTGCTGCCCATAGCGAAAGCGTATATGTGGCCTTTTGTAACCTGCTGCGGCTTTACGAAATCGGCGCCGAAGCCGGGCGGATCGATACCGTGATGTGCCTGCGAACAATAGTTCGGCCACAGCCCGCCGAACTCGAAGAGATGTGATTCGGCCGCCGATAGTGTGATACCGAATTGTCCGTCGGAGACATCCGCCCAGTGCTGGGCGGCATAATAGTTGGTATTCGAACCTGGGAACTGGTCGCGGAATGGTTTGATGACAGAGTTGGAACCTTCGTACCTGAAATCAGGTTCGTCCATCTTAAACGGGAATGCGAAGTAGATTTCCTGCAGGGGAGTGGAGTCTCTCAAAATGCGGTTGGCGAAATCGATTCGTTTGGTATGATTGTAGAGAATTATTTCCTGCGTTATCTGCGGGCAGCCCGGCCCTTCGGCTTTTATTATTAGACTTTCATAGACAGGGCCGCTTTGGCCTTTCTGTATAATTACGTTAGTGGGGCCTTCTATTTTGGCGGTCTGCATCCAGCGCATGACGAACTGGTTGACCTTGTGATCTGCATCCTGATCCACAAGCTCACGTTTTAATTCCTTGTCGAATATACTGCTGACACCTCCCGTTTTGGGATCGATTATTATCCTGTAAAAGCGGCTCTCTAACATATTTGGCTCTGTTTTTATCCGGTCTGATGAATGGTCGGATACCTTGTCGCCAATTTTGAAGACCTTGTAGCCAAGCGGCGGAACGTCCTTAGCCACGAAAACCAGGTCATAAAGCTCTCGCGGCTCGAACTGGCCGCGTGCGTGACGATAAGCCGCATAAGGAACAGCCGCCTGTGGACCGGCCAAAGCGACGTATTGACAAACTTCGGAGAACGAATCACTCGTCTTGTTGGCTGGAAGACTTAAATCATAAACTCTTGAACCAGCGTTACCGAACTTAGCCACGCGTACGATGTCCGTCCTCTTAAACGAAAGCGGATTGAAAACTACAATGTAATGGCCGTCTTCTTTTCGCTCTATTTTATTAACGATGTGAGAGACGCTTGCGTTGGTGATTTGCTGTGTCAGTCCGGCGGCTCTATAGGCGTAATGGCTCTTTTCATTCCATGCCCAGTCCTGCAGTTTGCCCGCCGGGTAGTCTTTGCCCCATGTGTGTTCGTCGTAGAGCAGCATATCATCGTTAGCCTTGCGGATATCATCGGCAGGATAGGTGAAATCTCCTGTCAATGAAGCCGCAGTGGCCAGCTTTTCAGCGCTTACAAGTTTATCATGTGTCAGACGATTAATAGTTGTTTCCTTAGCTGTTGAAAGAGCGCCGACAACATAGTCGGTGTCCGGCAGTTCCCCTCTGAATGTACGGATATCGGAGCATTGTTTCTCAAGTTCCTCGAAGAACATAGTGTTCGTGCCGACAATAAGTTTAGGATAAACCCATTTATTGTTCCACTGGCGAACGATTTCGCTTATCTCTATGCTTGGCGGATAATTATCAACCCCGTTGTGAATGTACCGCATTACACTGAATGGCGTGTTTTGTTCCTGCATCTTCTCGAGTTCACCGGGGAGCCTGTCCATCACATACTTGTACGAATGCGGGCCTGTAACATCTCCGAAAAAACCGTAGCTGGACTGGTAGTAAACTAACACGGATTTACCGTCAGGACCCTCCCAGCGGAATGCGTCAGGTCTGCCGTAGCGGAGAACCGCTGATTCGTCCCAGAATGTGTGAATGTCGTTTCTGCCCCATTCGAAATATGTTGGCAGTCCTGCGAAGAAATATTTTACACCTGCACCTGCCATTACGGTGGGAAGTCCCCAGCTAAGGCCCGGCACGTCGGTAATCGAGCCGGTTAGGATTTGGCCGTCGAATTGACGAGACATTCTAAATGATGGATACATAAGGCGAACAAGCTCTTCGTGGCTGTGCAGACAACTGATTTGGTTGCCCATCAGGGCCCCGATTTCAATTCGCCCCAGTTTGATATATTTGCCTAACTCATCGATATTTTTTTTGTCTCTTGTTTCGACGAAGTGCTTCATCGCCCAGGCGCCCTCGGCGGTGTAGCGGTACTTTGCCTCGTCAGGCCAGTTGTCGGTTTCGCGGCAGAAGCGCAGGATGTCATCATAAAAATCTGCATACCTGTTAAGGACGTTTTCAATTGTATCTGTGTATCCCAGGTCATGGTGAGTAATAGGAATAAAATATACTCTCCATTTTCTTTGCGGCTGCCAGGTCATGCTGCGGCGGTCGTGCTCTCTGCCTTCTATTGTGAGAATAAAAGTCACCAGCTTGGCTTCACTGATATTGGGGAATGGGAATTTTACGGTCGTTGTACCTTTAGCAACTGTTGCAGAGATTTTTCTCGTTCCTTCGCCGGCAATTTGAATTTGCAGAGTGATTTGTTCTTCCCCTTGCGAAGGATTATTTATTGTCGCCTCACCTAACTGGCTGAGAGTATTGTCCTTGCTTACAAAGAATACAGTCGGCTTGATGGATGTAAATTTCAATTGCTCCTGAGCGATGACCGTATTACAGCAAAGGGTGATGATTACTATTACTGATAGAACAGAGATTGCTGACTTGATATTTACACTGGAATGATTCATTTTGACCTCCTGACCCTGGAAATTCTGTTCATATTTTATTTACAAGCACTCATAATAAGATGACCTTGATTTATTTCAACCACATTCTTATGAGTGCAAATAAAATATGTGCTGTATAAAAGAAACCGGACTGAGGAAAAAACAGTCTCCCTATAATTAGAAGTACATGCACGTTTGATATGAAAAATCAGTTCGTTTTCCGGGGCTCAGGGTACGTAATCCGATATAAAGAAAAGGATTAATTTTTTTTAGAAATTTAGAGATTTGTTCGAAATTACTATCATTTTTTACTGAAAATTGTGAATTTTTCGAAGTGTTGATGAGTGGGTGCGGACAGTCAAATAACTACGCGCTTATTCGGGCTCCAGCCATCGGCAGGTCGTGAAATGATCCAGAGTCAAATGTTTCCTTGTAAAACCTCTTTCGAAGCATTTTAGGTTCACAGGCTACATAAATGTAGTCCACCAAAGTTCACATAATCCGGCCAACTAATAATCTAACCATTTGGCCCGGGTGTGATAGGTTCATCTCGACTAATCACTCCGCCAGCATGCGCCTGCTTTGCTCCGCTGTCGCCGCATCGAGAGGGATGTTGCCGCCATCAGCAACAATTTGTTGCCCCTCTCGCGAGAGCAGAAATCGCAGGAACTCAGCTGCCGGGCCACCGAGAGGTTGGCGCGGGGGCTTTTTCACACAGATGTAGAGGAATCGGCTCAGCGGGTACCTATTGCTGTGGACGTTCTCTTCCGTCGGTACATAGAATTGCCCATCGGCCCCGGCCAGCGGTACCGACTGCACCCGCTTACAGGCGAAGAAGATACTGGCAAATCCAATCGCTCCCGGATTAGCGGCAACGCCTTGCGCAATCGATGACCCTCCCCCCTCAACCCTTAGTGACAGCCGAAACTCGCCTCCATCCAGCACTTGTTGTTTAAATATCTGGTGGGCACCATCATAGGGGCCGTACCCGTAAAGTGTTATTCGGCGATCGGCCCACTCTGCCGTCAGTCCAATCTGTCCCCACGTCTCAATCGGACTCAAGCCCCGGCGCTGCGTCCGGGAGAAGATACCATCCAGTTGCCCAAGCGTCAGTCCGGGCACCGGATTCCCCTTCTCGACGTATATAGCCAGGGCATCGGCAGCTACCTTGATCTCAGTGGGAGGGTATCCGTACTTCTTGGTGAAACTCCGGACCTCTTCGGGAGTGAGCGGACGGTTCATCGGCACGATGTCGGTCCTGCCCTCCAGGAGCGCCGCAGGGCCGATGCTTATCTGGCTGGCGGTTACTTGCAGCGTCACGTCCGGGTACATTCTCCGGAACTCGGCCGCGATGCGGGCCACGACATTGGTGGTTGTGGACTCGCCGATGCTGGTGATCTCCCCCGAGAGACCGGCTACGGACTCGTAGGGCAGAAGCTCATCGGATAAGATGTGTGTGTCATTAGCGTCACCCACGGCAACAGGGAGAGCGGTGTCGGCCCTGTAAACGACCTGGTCGCTTGCGACTCGCTCGCCGCTCAACGGCGGCGCAGAACAGCCTATCATGATGGCACAAACAAGAGAAATGGCAACCATTAAGAGCAGCCGAATCATTTGGATATCTCCCTTCTGCCCGCATCACTCGCGTTTTCCGTGACGATCGTGAGCCTACGAATGACCATGAACACCGCCACCATGCAGAGGATGAACATCGCGAACAGGATACCGATCACCACATAGACCCGCCAGAAGGCATCGTGAATTACCCATTGGGTCTGCTCGGCTGCCATCTTCATCCGCTCGTCGGCTGACTGGCTTACCTGCTGAATCCGGCGGTCCCATTCCGATGATCCGAGCAATTCGTTCGACGACTTGAGCATATCATTCATCTTTTCCACGGCTACCGCCAGTTCCTTCAGCCCATCCATATACTCGCGGATGTCGAACGGTCTAGCCCCCTGGGCAATACTCCACCTGTTCCATGTCTCAAACCGGGCCAGCAGGATGTCCGCCGTAGTCAGCATCTCGTTGAGCGACTTGCTCGTCGGTCCTATAGAGGTGACGAGATCGTTCGCCTCGCTTACAACGGCCCTCACATTGGCGACAGTCGCGTCTGCCTGCTTCATGCGGTCGTCGAAAGCGTTGAAGATGTCCTCCTTCAGCGTATCCACCTGCCATCGTAACAAAGTGGGTTCGCGCTTGAGCATGTAGAACATCCGCTCCGCGAGCAGGCGGGCCTCGTCGACCGCCTGGCCTTGCCGCCCGACATTGGCGTAGAACCCCCCAGCAGCGAGCACCTCGGAGTTGGCGGACTTGCCTCGCCCGATGGCGAAGTTGGAGAAGCGGACAAACGATACTCTCACCATGTCGGGGTTGTGCCGACGCCAGTCCCAGAGCAGGTAGTCCAGCAGGTCGATCTGGTCGGGCCTGAGCGCCTGGGCAGCCAGAGCCCAAGCTTCCACTCGGCCGTGGTGTAAAGCACGGATCAGCAACTCTTCGCGGCCCGCGAATACCTCCGCGACCCTGTCGTCGTCGATCCACACTTGACTAACCAGCGTAGTAACGACCACCAGGTCGAGCATGCGGGTGAATGCATCAGCATTGCTGGCGATGTCGTAAATGTTCGTGGCACAGTCCACCATCAGCACCTGCGCTTCGCGGCACTGCACCGGATCGGGATTATCCTTCTTCAGGGCATCGCAGACGGAATAGAGCAGACCGACGTAGCGATCGGCGAAGGCGCGTGTCAGCTCGTCAAGCTCCGCTGCCTCGATCGGCTGGTTGCCGTCTGTTTCGCTGATTTGTTGCGGCTCGTCCGTTTCGCTGATTTGTTGCGGCCCGTCCTTCGCCGGATTCCTTGTCGGAGCGGCGCACCCGCCGCTAACGAGCAAAGCGATCCAAACCCACATCAACAAGGCTAATTGGTATGTCCGCAAATACAAGCGCATAGCTTACTTCCCGCTATTCCCGCTACGGAAAACCCGTACTTTGTTTGGGTTTCCGGTCATTTGTATATTCGTACCCAGAGTTTATTACCTTTGGTATCATATTTGATGGTCGCATAATCATAAAACTCCATCCCCCGGTCCGGCACAAGTCCTTACTATTGCTTTTCGGGCTTGCGAGGCTTCCGCAGCACGTAGCTGGCTATGATAAGCCCGAGAATAGAGCCCATTATGAAAGTAATAATCAAAAGCAGGACTAATGGCATCGTAACCGTGTCAAAGAGCAGCTTTGTGTCCACTGCCTGCCTGTTCTGGATAAAAACTATCAGTGACAACAATGAAACAGTCAGAATTACGATAATCTTGACTTTCGTCATTTTTCGGAGCCCTTCTCTTTACGTCATTTAATATTTTAATCCCCAAAAGCGTAGATGGTGTGCACATAACAACATGTAAAAGAACACTTAGCCGTGAGCATAAAGCATAAGATTATGTCCTAACATTACCCTTTGAAATATGCGGCTGCTGTCGGGGTGGTATTTGCAATCCAGAAAATGGACCGCCGAAACATTCTACCAGTTTACGCCATGGCATCCGTTAATCAAAGCTGTCAGCGCAAAAAAAGCGATAACCAGGACATACTTGTAAATTGAATTTAATTTCATGTTAAATCTCCAAAACAAATAATTAAAATTGAACGCTGTTTCATAAAAATCCACGTTACTTTACTACACCTGATAATAACCACAAAGATTCTTTTGTAAATCAGGGTAGAGCCTGTTTTTACTGTAAGTAAAATCACCTACACACCTATCATTTAAAATTCCCTACATTCATACCAATCAGCAGATACGAGTTGTAGTTAAATAATACTGTGACATTATATTCAATATCGTTAAAATAAATTAAAGGCTATTTTTTGGCCTTTTCTGGTTGTTGAAATTGGAAACAGAAGTGCGGCAGGAAGAATTGTATGAACTTTATTTTCCCTTTCATATTAATTTCAAGAAACTTACTGCTGATGATTTATGCGAGTATTATGCCCGGAAATACAGCACCATATTGGAATATGGCGACTGGAGGATAATAAAATGATAAATGGTGATTGATTTTTGATTAATAGAGATTGCCGCGACGGCTGCTTTGTGGCCTCCTCGCAATGAACCGATGGTGGGTTTTTATCAGTATGTTTTTCGTTTTTTCTCTTGTGTTTCATTTCCCTATTGCGTAGAATTAAATTCTTAAGATTTGTAGTTAATAAATAAAACCACGAAGAAGGAGAAAAATAATGAAAACCCAAGTCATTAATCGACGCAATTTCCTGAAATCCACTGCAGCTACAGGGCTCGGATTGACAATCCTGCCCAGTGGTGTCCTCTCCGGCGCCAGCGCCCCCAGTAACAAGCTCAATGTCGCTATGATTGGTACATGGGGCCGGGCCGATGCACACTTTGACGCAATTTCAAAAGAGAACGTAGTAGCACTTTGCGACGTTGATGAAGAACACATTGCTCATGCCTTGGAAAGATTTCCAAGGGCCAAGACATATATCGATTGGCGAAAATGTCTCGACCAGAAAGGCCTCGACGCTGTAATCTGCTGTACCCCCGACCACAATCACGCTTTAATAGCCAACTGGTCATTGAACCGCGACCTGCACTGCTATATGGAAAAGCCTCTGGCCCACACCGTTGAAGAAGCACGTATTGTTCGTGAACATTTTCTCAGGAAAAGACATAAACTGGCTACACAGGTCGGTACCCAGCGCCACGCAAAGCCAAACTTCGAACGTGTGCGTGAGTTAGTCAAGGATGGGGCTATTGGCGAATTGACAGATGCCTATGCATGGGGTAACCGCCAGATTCGCAGACCCGGCTATCCACCGGCCGCAGGCAAGCCGCCCAAAAACCTGCACTACGATCTGTGGATTGGGGAGACAAATTTTCATCCGTATAATCCGGAATACTTCAAAGGTGGCATGGGTATGAATTGTCTCTCGTGGAATATGTACTGGGATTACGGTACAGGACAGGTCGGAGATATGGGCAGCCATACAATCGATCTTGTGTGGAATGCGATTGACGCCGGGCTTCCGACTTCGGCCGAAGGGGAGGGGCAAGAGTATAATCCTGAAGTGACACCCGTCGAATTGCATACCGCTTTCGATATTCCCGCAAATGATTGGCGCGGCCCCATCCGCGTCCACTGGTACCAGGGCGGCATGATGCCGAGATCCCCGAAGGGCTACGTCGATCTCAACAAGATAGGGCATGGTGCGATGTTCAAGGGAACCAAGGGATATATCATCTGCGATTATGATTCGCGCATTATCCTGCCGTTCGGTGACAATGCAGATATGACGTACTACGATAAACGTCCCAAAGACCAGATTATCCCGCCGCTGGGCCATTTCCAGGAGGAATGGACCAGGGCCTGTAAGACTGGCCAGAAAACACATTGTGATTTCGAATACGGCGGCAATGCTATCGAGATGATGCAGCTTGGTCTTGTTGCCTACCGCGTCGGTGAGAAAATCCAGTATGACGGCAAGAGGGGCGTCACAAACAATGCTAAAGCCAACGAACTCCTCAGACGCGATTTGCGCCCGGGTTGGACAATGAACGGATAATACGAAAACTTCTCTGGTGTTTCAGCGAAGCGGCAGTAATATCTCACGGATGAAATATGAAGACATACGAACAAATCAATGATCGTATCGAGTCGGGCAAGGCAGTTGTGCTTACTGCCGATGAGATTATCGACTACGTAGAAAAAAAAGGATTGGCAGCCGCCGCGAAAGAGGTCGATGTTGTCACAACCGCAACCTTCGGTCCGATGTGCTCGTCGGGATGTGTTCTTAACTTTGGGCACTCCAAACCGAAGATTCGCATGTCGGAGGCCTGGGTGCAGGATGTCCTCGTTTATACGGGTCTTGCCGCTGTTGATGTTTATCTCGGTGCTACTCAATTACGCCACAATGATCCGGCAAATATGGACCACCCCGGTGAGTTTAAATATGGCGGTGCCCATGTGATGGAAGACCTCATTGCAGGTAAGACTCTTCAGCTATTTGCTCTGTCTTACGGCACCGACTGCTACCCGCTGCGTGAGATGCGCACATATTTCACTATCAAAGACCTCAACCAGGCTATAATGCTCAACCCCCGAAACTGCTACCAGAACTATAACGTAGCTGTCAATGATTCGGACCGGACGATATACACCTACATGGGGACTCTGGAGCCCAAACGGAAAAATGCGAATTACTGCTCCGCCGGCCAATTGTCACCGCTGCTTAACGACCCCTATTACGAAACAATCGGCGTAGGAACCAGAGTGTGGATGGCCGGTGCTCAAGGGCTTGTCTATGCAGAGGGAACTCAGCACTCCGGCGGCGGCTCTCGAAATGATCACGGAATTCCCAAAGGAGGCGCTGGGACGCTTGCTTTGACAGCCGACATGAAACAGATGTCTCCGGAATTCGTGCGGGGAACGAGCTTTCGCGGCTATGGTGTGTCGCTGGCTATGGGAGTCGGAATACCGATTCCCATATTGAATGAAGATGTCTTAAAGCGAACCTGCATAAGAGACCGTGAAATTTTGGCCCCGGTCATTGACTATAGCAATGATTATCCGCAGAATACCGGAAAGGTTATAGACTACGTAAGCTACGAACAGTTGCGAACGGGTGAGATAGAAGTAGAGGGTAAAAAAGTGGCTGTCGGCTCACTGTCGTCATATTATAAGGCCTTGGAAATCGCTCACCTGCTCGCCGATGAAATCAAACGCGGGGACTTCCGGCTTGCCGAGCCAAGTGCGTATCTTGCGAAAGACACCAAAATGAAGCCGCTTGTGAAAAGGGAGAAGCCCTCATGAGCCAGACCGTAACAAAGAAACTTATGCTCTTCTTTCCAAAGTGTGAGTGCGAGAAGCCGATCATCTACCACCTCGTGAAAGACCACAATCTCATCGTCAATGTCTTTCGTGCGAAAGTCACTCCGGAGGAGGAAGGTTATCTCGCGCTGGATGTCACCGGCACAGAAGATGATATCGAAAAGGGCATGGACTTCGTAAAAACGTTTAATGTCTCCATCAACACATCCGGCAAGGGAATTACAGTGGACAAGGACCGCTGTACACATTGTGGTCACTGTATCACCCATTGTCCGACCGGGGCCATGCACATAGCGGACATGGTCACCAGAGAAGTTCATTACGACGAATCGAAATGTATCGAGTGCATGGGGTGCATTCGCGTGTGCCCCTTTGCTGCATGTGCATCCGCATTTTAGATAAAGCGTTTCCTTCTGTCGGCGAAAAACGTCCATGAACCAGAAACGTACCTATCGAGATTTCACTCATAAAGAAGCGGTCTTTCGTATTTGCTGCAATCGCTTCGATGCGGTAACCGAGGAAATTATAAATCAGCGGCGTATCCTGGAAGATTATATCGAAAGTCACCCCGCCTTTCGTGATTCCTTTGAGCCTATAGAGCTGCTTAGTGACGCCCCTGAAGTTGCAAAACGCATGGCCCGGGCAGCCTTTCTTGTAGGTGTCGGCCCCATGGCCGCCGTCGCCGGAGCTATGGCCCAGTGCGCCGCCGAAGCAGGCCTTAAGGCCGGGGCCAGGGAGGTCATTGTGGAAAACGGAGGGGATATCTATCTTAAAGCTGCCGAACCGGTCAACATTGCCCTGAACGCCGGTACGGCTAAGCTCTCGAATCGGCTCGGCTTTTCACTTCAGCCGTCAGATACACCAATCTCGATATGCTCCTCTTCGGGTAAAATGGGTCACTCGACGAGCCTGGGCACCTGCGACCTTGCTACGGTAGTAGCCAAAGATGCCGCACTGGCAGACGCCGCCGCCACACAGGCTGCCAACCTTGTTAATTCCGAAGACGATGTAAATCAGGCACTGCAGAGCATAGCCGTCATTGAAGGTATAGATGGTGTGGTGATTGTAAAGTCCGAGCGAGTAGGTCTTGCCGGAAAGTTGCCGCCTTTAGTCAAAATAAAGTAGGGGCAATCCCATGTGATTGCCCGAGTATCCTCTAAATATTAATCGGATTCCCAGCCGATCTTGTCCAGCATAACAGGTATCTCTGGATTGGACATGAACATCTTCCAGCATAGCCCGGTGCGGTAGTTTTCTATCATACAGACGATAGGGCCCTGATCTATGGCAAGGTAGCTTTCTGCAAACCAGCCTTTATCCGGATTGAAAGCATCACGAAACCCGAATTCCCCCCATAACTTCTCGCCTAATTCGTAGTAAAAATGTTTCAGCGTAGCAATCGATTCTTCTGGCACATAAGGCATAGCGCTAAGGGCGGCACTTGGTGTAATAGTGCCATTGTCCCGTCGCGGCTCATGTGCCCTGTAGCCGCCGGGCGTGTCGCTGGCCGTCAGACCCCAGACGAGATTACTGTAGCCTTTATGCTTGTCAGGATTTTCCATGCAATAAGCCCGGTTGATAAGTGAGATATTTCGGTTGTTCTCGAAGTAGTTGCAGTACTTATCTTTTTTCCCGCGGGGGTCGAATCCGATAAACGAATAATGAGTAAAGAACAGAGGCCCTCCTTTGGGCCATCCCACCCATTGCTTATACCCGTAATAGCTGTTGCCGTTGACATATTCGGTAGGGGGCTCACCGCACCAGCCCTTATAGTAGCAGTCGGCCGCTATCGCATGGCTCGGCGAGGCTATAGCCAATAAATAGACAATCATACACTCATTAAAATGCCCGCCGATCTTGTGGTTCTTTTTCCAGCCGTATTTCGGCGACCAGTGCCAGTAGAGTTGTTTGCTGTCCGGCTTCTGTAGATACCAGTCCCATTCGACTTCATGCCATAGCCGGGTAATACGCTCCCTGAGTTCACTTTCTACTTTGTCGTCTCTGTTGAAATATTGCCTGACAGTCATCATCCCTTCGACCAGATACGCAGTTTCAACGATATCACCACCGTCATCGTATTTGGAAAAAGGTATTGTCTTTCCCGTGCTGCCGTTGAGCCAGTGTGACCACGCGCCGTGATAGCGGGTTGCCTTCTCCTGTAAAAAACGCACCATTGTAAGCAGCCTCTTGGCCGCTTCTTCCCGTCCGATCAATCCTCTCTCAACGCCGACCATAATCGCCATCATCCCGAAACCCGTCCCGCCGCTTGTGCACGTGTCACCGCTTCCTTTGCGCTCACGAGCTAAGCCGCTTACAGGATGGCCGTACTCCCAGAAATAACGCAGCGTCGCCTGCTGGATGGATGTGAGCAGTTCCTCCTCGGTCATGGCTGCGGACTTAACTATTGCTTCTTGCCAGGCCGCCGATTCGCTCCCGTCTGCTGATACCGATTTAATATGATAACGGCACCACTGGTTATTTCTCCCCAAAAAATCACTATAGACGGCTGGTTTGTGCAGTTCGGTATTCAGCTTAATCCAGACCGAATTCCGGTTGTCCCAGCGGTATATATTATAGCCGGCCGCCCGCTCGTCACTATCCCAAACAAGATCAATCCGGCTGTCATGTCCCGTCACCTTCAAATCCGTTATCTCAGCCACACTCTG
>JAVVFI010000062.1:7924-17473 GCA_032250555.1 Sedimentisphaerales bacterium | reverse complement strand
TGGCACTGCCGGCTGGGTATCACGCAGAATGAATGGCGCTCTGGATGAAGTTGTTATGTACGACAGGGCTTTGTCTGCCGGTGAGATTCGCTATCTTGCAGGTATTCGTGAGTACACTTTTGAAGGTGATGCTCTGGATGACACGTGGGACCATGACAACGGCTCAGACGCATGGGACGGCACAGGCCCCGGCGAGGGCAATCCCGGTGGAGCCGTATCATTGACTGAAGACGGAGTTACTTTCCTGCGAATCCAGGATGTCGGTGACCCCAGGAGTTTAGGCATCAGTGATCCAAGTAACCGCAAGATATATTTCACCCGCTTGACTGATTTAAGCCTTGACGGTTTGACGCTCAAAGTCCGGATGCGTGTGGCTGCTACACCTCCGCTTGACAACCAGATCTCAGGTGATCCATGGCCTGCAGAAGGTATTGGCTATCACATCAGAGACGGCGGTAAGGGTATGATCAGTATCTCCGATGGCGTTGGAGTAATTTCGTTTTCCCTTGGACAGGCCGGCGAGCCTGACTATGTTGATGCAGCTTCGGATTTACTGGTGATGAACAACCTGGTTGGCACCGAGCCTTCTGGCGATGTGGACACAGGTGAGGGTGATTTGAATGCGGTTGCCATCGATGACGCTTCCCAGTGGAATACCTTTGTGATTGATATTGTTGCAGGTGGAGCGGGCACCCATGTTGTGACTGTATCGGCCAACGGCGGAGCCGCAGAGTCGTTTGATGTAACCGTGGGCGATGGCACTGAGGCCGAAGCTCCATACATTGCTATCGGCTCGTCCGGTACCGGAGGAATCACAGCGTTCGATGTGGACTCTCTCTCAATAAGCAATTGATTAGGTGAATGTAGATTGAAATTTCTCAGGGCAATTAAATTGTCCAGTTGATCTTGAGATTTATTAAATTCGGGGCCTATACTGATTGATTCGGTATAGGCCCCCTTGTTTTAGCACAAAAAAGGACAGGGCGTACCAAAAGCTTAAAGCCACTTTTCTTAGAGCAAAATTGTATTTTTTGTTTAATTATATTCTGCGCTTATCCGGCAGGGGACTTTCGGGAAATTAAATTCTTGCATCTTATGGGAAAACCGCCCTGAAATTCCCAATAATGTGCTTAATCGACAATCAATTTAAAATTTTTTAACGAAGAGATTTACCTTGACGGTAGGGCGGTTGCTTTGATATAAATATATTTGAGTGGAACAGTTGATTTTTGTCTCCTATGGAAAGCTTCTGTATTGGTAATTGAATTGGCTCAGTGTGAAGGTTAATTTATAAAGTACAAAGTTGTAGAATAAGCTTCGTGGTCTGCAGCAAAGATCTTCACATTTCAGATTGTCAGCTATCATTGGGCTTTTGAAGGAAGGAGGTCGCGACAAGTCTTGAGAATTATTTTGTATAGTATGTTATCTGTCTGTGAATATTATGATTGCTTTGGTGTGTAGCCAAAGCATGATAATTTTAACTTTTTTGAAGGAGGACTATTATGTGTAAGAAATTGCTTTATTTAGTTTCGTTTATTTTGGTGCTCAACCTGGCTTTAGTTAGCGGAGCAAAAGCTGCTGATCCTAATCTTGTCGGGGTGTGGCTCTTAAATGAAGGCTCTGGGGATATTGCTATTGATTTGTCAGGAAATGGCAATGACGGCACAATCAACAACGCTGACACAGGTGGTCTGGGCGATGGCGGCTCGGTTTGGGTTAACGACCCGGAACGTGGCACCGTCATCAGTTTTAACGGCACTGCGGACAGTGCTTTTGTTCGCGCCGGCGACATTCCTCAAATGACACTGACTAACGACTTTACCTGGTCCTTTTGGGCGAAACACAGCGAAGAAAACACGGCGGACAATGATATTATTCTCGGCAATCGGATGGATGAGAATGCGGTTGATTTTGTCCCGCGTCAGTTCATTAAGTTCACTCCGACTAAATTCGAGTGGCACATGAATGGCAACGGCGATGATAACATGGAATATGACGACATTCCCGCCGACATCTGGCTCCACCATGCGGTAGTAAAAACCGGAGATCAGTTGACCTATTACCGAAATGGTATTGAAGGTGGCTCAGGGACAATCACACAACCCCTGGATTTTCCTCAACCACTTTTCTTTGGCGGTGACAACGAGGCTGCTGAAGGAGAGAATTGGAGTGGATTTATGAGTGAAGTGCGTATCTATGACAGGGCGTTGTCTGCAAATGAGATTGGTCAACTTGCGGGGACACCGGTCGATCCCGGCACCGATGGTCTGGTTGCGTACTACGCGATGGAGAATGATGTGTTAGATAGTTCCGGCAACAGCAATGATGGTACTATAATTGGTGCTCCGACTTTCGTAGATGGGCTCTCTGGTTACGGCATGGCGATGGAATTTGACGGTGAGTCCTACGTTGATGTCGGTAATGATACCAGCCTGGATATCACTGGCCCTATATCTATGGGAATTTGGATAAGACCTGGCGCTGATGACCCGGAGGGAAATGGCACAGAGACGGCAGTGATGGCCAAGGCCGATAGTGCGGGCAGTCCCAGTTGGAGCTGGCAGGTTCGATACGGCTGGAACAGCCCTCAGCCCTATATGGCGTTCACGTTCAACACCTCGCCCAGGGCCTGGGTCTACGTCGGTAAAAATCTGGAGCGCGGCGAGTGGGCCCACATCGCCTGCTCGCATGACGGGACAACGCTGAAATGCTATCTAAATGGAGAAGAAACCGACTCGACTCCAATGGGCGCAATTACCAGCAGCCCCACACCTGTACTCATCGGCTCGGATGGATGGAGAAGCGACTGGATTGGCGCAATCGATGAAGTCGTAATCTACGACCGGGCTTTATCTGAGAGTGAGGTTATGTACCTTGCCGGTGAACGACCAATGCCGGTTGATCCTGGCACCTATGGTCTGGTTGCATTCTACGCGCTGGATGGAGATGCGAATGATAGTTCCGGCAATGAACTCCATGGTACTATTGTTGGCGATCCGAATTTTGTCGAAGGAAAGGTTGGCATGGCGCTGGAACTCGATGGCGTAGATGATTATGTGGACAGTGGCAATCCCCCTCAGCTAGTGATTACCGAGGCGATTAGCATCGCATGTTGGGTTAATCCAGTACAGCTCGACGGTGAACAAGGTTTCGCCGGTCTGGACGCGGGGTATTCGTTCAAGGCCCATGGCGAAGGCGTTCGGTTCACTACGCCTGGCATTTTAGATCACAGCAGCGCCAACCTCGCTCTTGAAGCCGGAGTATGGCAGCATGTAGCTGCCACCTTCCAGCCAGGACAGGACGAGGGACTTGTGTTCTACCTCAATGGAGTTGAAACTGAGCGGATGACCAGTTCTGCCATAAACACGGGCTCGGGACCTTTTCGTATCGGTAACAATCAGTGGAATGAACTCTTAACCGGCCTCATTGATGAGGTCGCTATATACGGCCGTATTTTGTCTGCTGGTGAGATTCGTTACCTTGCTGGTGAACGGGCAGTAGATCCCTCTCTTGTTATATACTATGACTTTGACGAAGTTAGTGATATTGTCGCGGACCAGTCCGGCAAAGGTCACGACGGCGTAGTAATGGGTGCTGTAACTGCCGAACCCGATGGCAAGATCGGTGGTGCGGCTAATTTCACAAGTGGCGGTTATCTCGACCTGGACGGACCAAGTTTTCCAGCCGAAGATATCCCGACATCCGCTATAACGCTTGCCGCCTGGATAAAAATGGCCAATACAGGCGGAGATCACGAAATATTCAACGCCAGAGCATCTGACGAAACATGGATTCTTCACCCAGAGCCGAAAAGCAGCGGCGACATTAGATGGCTGCTTCGCTCTTACGGCGGGACCACAATCTTCCAGATACGTACAGGTACTGTAACGTGGGACCAATGGCTGCATTTTGCAGGCACATACGACAAAGAATCCGGCATGGCGGCCCTTTATATCAACGGCGAATTAATCGAAGAGATGGTAGTTGAAAATCCTGCGGATATAGCCGGAGATTGGGGTTTGGGTGCTCGCGTAGGAAAGACAATTGATGACGCAAGGCCTTTCACGGGGCTTATGGATGAGTTCCGCATGTACACGCGGGCACTGTCGCAGAATGAGATACTGGAAGTTATGCAAGGTATGTAACCGGCAGATACACAGTCAATTTGTTAACCAAAGATTTTGCATTAATTTCGGGGCTTATGTCGATTGATTCGGCGTAAGCCCCACTTTGTTTTAGCGCAAAAAGGAAAGGACGTACTAAAAGCATAAAGATAGTATTTGTAGGTATAATAGCATTTTTTGCTTAAATATATTCTTTGCCTGAGCGAAATGCGATTTTTGCAAATTGAGCTGTTACCTCCGATATTATGGCGTAAACTGCTCTGAAATGTAATTATAAATTACTTAATTGGTGCTTATTCCGGCAAGTAAAGTGGTTTTTTATTGACAAGAAAGTAATTTACTGGTACTATATTGTATTGAAAGGTGGTTTTTGTCCACGTGAGGTAGGGCGGAATCCATTCATTATAGGTGTTTTTGGAGGTAAGGGCCGGCAAATCTGGTTCTTTATCTGTTTTAGTTTTTGGCCGCTGAGCCCTTTTTGTGATTGAAAAGCAGAGAGTTTTTAGGAGAAACGTCGATGTTCAACGGAAAAACTGCCGTGGCAATTTTAGCAGTGACACTTATTGTAGTTAGTGCCGGTCTTGCTCAAACCCTTGAGGAGGATTGGAATAATTTCCTGCATTATACCAAGATTGGCCGACCCGATTTAGCAAAGGGATATGCACAGGTGATCATGCAGGGCAATCCGGATCCTGTAAAATTGCTTGAGCTAACTAAAAATAATCCCCAGGGTTATGCGATTTTATTACGAGTAAACGAATTTGCCCCTGATCCTGAGTTGGAAGAGTTGAGTGGTAAAATCATCGACCTTATCGAGCAGGGCAGCTTTACCCGCAGGGCCGATGCGGGAATTATTGTGACTGAGATAAGGAGGCTAAGCAGTAATGAACGTGGTTGGTTTACAGCAGTTAAACGGCTCCGCAATGCTGGTGAATATGCCATACCGTTTATGCTTGATGCTATAGCTGATAATTCCCGCGATGCAGAACTGCCGAATATCGTACGGGCACTTCCGCAAATTGGCAGAGATGCAATAAGACCTCTTGGCGCAGCATTGCAGACTGATAATGTGGCGCTAAAAGACCAGATAGTACAGGCATTAGGCAAGATTGGTTATCCCCAATCTCAGGCTTATCTGAAGTATATTGTTGAAAACGATGCTTCGGCTGAAGTTCGTCAACAGGCCACAATCAGCCTGATGAAAATTGATCCGGGTACTTTGAAAATTTCGGCGTCTCAGTTGTTCTTTGAGCTTGCGGAGAAATATTATTATCATTCACAGTCATTAACTCCTGCCAACGATTCCGATTCCGCCAATATTTGGTTTTGGGATGCTAATCAGCAGCGATTGGCTCGCGTAGAAGTTTCCGGGGGTTACTTTTACGAACTTATGGCGATGCGCTGCTGTGAATGGGCGCTCAAAGCCGATGCGGGTTTTGGTCCGGCAATTGGTCTTTGGATAGCTGCCTTTTTCAAAGCCGAATCAGCCGGTATCGAGACGATGCCCAGTTACTTTGGCCAGAACCACGCAGATGCACTTGTCTATGCCACCACCGCCGGAGTTGAATATCTCCATCAGGCTCTTGCAAGGGCGGTCAAAGACAAGAACGCACATGTCGCACTTGGTGTTATTGAGGCGTTGGGTACTACCGCAGGTGAAAAATCCTTGCTTTATCGCATTGGGCCGGCTCAGCCGCTCCTTGAGGCATTATCTTTCGATGATATAAAGGTAAGATACAGTGCTGCTATAGCAGTTGCTGCGGCAGGACCGAAGGAGCCTTTCGCCGAAAGTAAGCTTGTCGTTGCGAATTTGGCCCAGGCTTTAGGAGCAAATACTCAGTTGGGCGAACAGGTAGCAGATAGTTATGCCCTGCGAGCGGCTCAGGCTATGCTCAAGCTGGCTGTAAGCAGAAATCCTGTTATCAATTTATCAGCCGCTCAGAATGCTCTTGTAAGTGCCGTAAATGACGAAAGAAAAGAAATCCAGATTTTGTCCGGCCAGATTTTAGCACACCTCGACAGCCCCGCTGCACAGCGGGCGATAGCAGGAATGGCTCTTGATAATAACAATGATGCTGATGTCAGAATATCGGCATTTGATTCCCTTGCTACTTCAGCAAAGTTAAATGCAAATATGCTGGTCGATCCGATGATTGACGCGATTTACTCACTTATCAGCTCGGACGAAACAGACCCCGAACTTCGCAGCGCAGCCGCTGCCGCTTACGGATCGCTTAATCTGCCCAGCCAGAAAGTAAAGGATCTCATCCTCGACCAGGCAAAAAGCTAACACCGACATTACTGCCGGGAAAATTTCCCGCATTCAATTTTGCATATAATGCCCGTTGTTCTCAGCGGGCATTTTTGTTATTATGCAGCAATTCTATTGATAAGTTGACTTGAATTCTTGAAAAAAGATATACGACGACTAATTGAAAGGAGTGCAAAATGGCTGTTGATGCTAAGCAGGTATCGGCCTGTCTCGAAGAATGCAAAAAACATCTGACCACTGAACTTCTGCCTTTCTGGCTGGACAGATGTAAAGATGATAAGAACGGCGGCTTTATTACTCACTTCGATAAGGACGGCAATGATACCGGTGAGGACGAAAAATCGTTAATCGCCCAGAGCCGTACCGTTTATACTATGGCTTCAGCCCACAGGGCCGGTTACGGCAAAGGCAAATGTGCCGAATACGCCAAACACGGCGTCGATTTTCTCATCGAGAAAATGTGGGACAACGAATACGGCGGATTCTTCTGGATGGTGGACCGCAAGGGCAAAGTCGCCATCGATAAGAAGATTATTTACGGCTTTAGCTTTGCGATTTATTCGCTTAGCGAATATACCCTGGCAACCGGTGATCCGAGGGGCCTGGAGTACGCCGAAAAAGTCTTCGACCTTATGCAGAAGTACTGTGCCGATACGATGTACGGGGGATATTTTGAGATGTTTGAAAGGAACTGGGACCTGTGCGGGCCGGGAAGCGGCGGGGGAGACAGAAAGACCCTCGATGCACATATGCACCTGATGGAAGCATTTACTACATTGTATGAATGTAGTGGACAAAGCATACACCGCCGAAAATTAATCGAAGATATAGATATTCTTATAAAGAGAATCCTCCATCCTCAATACGCCACCGGAATACCGCAATTTACGCCCGACTGGCAAATAGCCCCGCAGATAAAGTTTGATATTATTTGGGGCTGGGACCGTTTTGCAGAGGGCGGAGCAAAGCCCAACGCCGGTGACAATACCTCCGCCGGTCATAATGTGGAATTTGCCTGGCTATTGGCCCATGCTACGGACATTATGGGAGAAGGCTTTGAGCAGTACCGTGACATTATTATTAAGGCCATGGACCACGGAATGACCAATGGTATCGACGATGAATACGGTGGTGTTTACGTCGAAGGTCCGCATGCCGGTGGTGTTTACGACAGGGAAAAAGAGTTCTGGCAGCAGGCAGAGGTTATGATTGGAATGTTAGAAGCGGCGTTGCGGTTCGACCCTGAAAAATACTGGCCTGCCTACATAAACGTGCACCGTTTTGTTTTCGATAAGATGATAAATCATCCCGTAGGTGAGTGGTGGCCGCTGCTTACCAGAGAGGGTGAACCTGTCTGGACGCATATGAGCCATTCCTGGAAGGTAAATTATCATACCGTTCGCTGTATGGTACAGTCCATAAAACGGCTCGAAAAACTGCTTAAAAAGCTTCAGTAACAGATGCTCACATATGAAGTACGACGGCAAATACAAAATTTTTGACATTAATAAAATCAATACGTACCCTTTGAGCACGCGCAGCAATAAGGTCACGCTCGATGACCTTACCAACCCGGGGGATATTAACGATGTTGCTATTGATTTGCCGGATAAGATTCGCAGTGATATCGAGACCATTGCCAGTGCGATACAAGCATGCCGAAAATCAGACAAGCCCGTTGTTCTTTTCACAGGTGCCCATTTGATAAAGAACGGCCTCGGCCCTTTGCTTGCCGACCTTGTTAACCGTCGCCTCGTTAGTCTGGTTGCCGGTAACTGTGCTGCTGCTATACACGATTTTGAGCTTGCGCTGATAGGCCAAACCAGCGAAAATGTTCCAAATGCTCTCGGCAAGGGTCGATTTGGAATGGCTTATGAATTTGCCTATATCAACAATGCTTTGTCGATCGGCAATGAAAATAAACTGGGCTGTGGTGAGTCACTCGGTAAAACAATCTGTGATGAAAATTTCAGCCGCAGTGTTCTTACCTCGGTTGCAAAAGACAATTCACCTCGCAGTTTTAGCCATCCGCAAGTCAGTGTTCTTGCCGCCTGTTATGAGAATAATATTCCCTTCACCGTTCACGTTGGAATAGGCACAGACGTAATCGATCAGCATCCTTCCTTCGACGGTCAGGCAAAAGGTGGATGTTCCGGCCGGGATTTTCTTATCTATACGAACGAAATTACCAAATTTACAAACGGAGGCGTAATACTTAATATCGGAAGCGCCGTTACAGGCCCGGAAGTCCTGCTCAAAGCCGTCTCAATGGCAGCTAATACGGGAACTGTTCCGAATGATGTAATCACCGCCGACTTTGACCTTCGTATCCATGAGCCGAAGGCCATGAGCGATGAATCTAAGGAAGGTTATTATTTTCGTGATCAAAAGAGCATTGTAACGCGAATTCCGCAGGGCTTTAACGGAAAAGGCTTTTATATACAGGGCGACCAGAAACGAACATTTCCTTTGCTTTATAAAAAGATTGTAGCTCAGTCATAACAAAAGGTGATTAACAATGAAAGAAAATCGCATCAATGAAATCCTGACTCAGATTAAGAAAGTTAAGATAGCGGTTTATGGTGATTTCTGTGTTGATGCATATTGGCTGCTCGATCCACGCGGCTCGGAAGTTTCGCTCGAAACCGGCCTTCAGGCACGGGCGGTTGGCAGACATTATTATTCCCTCGGCGGAGCATCAAACGTCGTTGCAAATATTGTTGCTCTCCAGCCGGCCGTCATACAGGTAATAGGAGTTGTCGGAGATGATATTTTCGGCAGAGAGCTCAAACGCCAGTTCCACGAGCTTAATGTCGATACGAAACATCTGGTTATCCAAAAGGAAAATTTCGATACCGTAACATTCGGCAAACCGTATCTTGAGGACAAAGAACAGCCGCGTATTGACTTTGGTTTTTTCAACAAACGAACTGAAGAAACAGACCAGGCACTGCTGGATGGTATTGCCGAAGCTCTGCAAAATGCGGATGTCTTGATTGTAAACCAGCAGGTCCCCGGTAGTATTACAAACGAATCTTTCATTGACCGGGCCAACGCTCTTTTCAAGAAACATGCGGACAAAATAGTGCTGCTTGATTCCAGGCACTTTGGCCGCAAATTCAAAAATATCTACCGCAAGACAAACGATTTGGA
>JAVVFI010000062.1:7629-7914 GCA_032250555.1 Sedimentisphaerales bacterium | reverse complement strand
AGGCTGCCCAGTTGAACAAAGTCGATGTCAAATTAGGTGATGTTCTTGCACTGGAAGATGTGAATAAATACGCGCTGAATCTTTATAAGCAGTTTAAAAAGCCCGTGTTTCTCACCCGTGGCCCCCGCGGCATCATAACCGTTGATTCGGACGGTATCCATGAAGTGCCGGGTATCCAGTTGTTGAAAAAGCTCGATATTGTCGGGGCCGGAGATACAGTGACAAGCGCATTGGCTTTATGTCTGGGTGCCGGTATCCCGCCGACCGAGGCGTCCGAGTTTGCTA
>JAVVFI010000062.1:0-7619 GCA_032250555.1 Sedimentisphaerales bacterium | reverse complement strand
CGGCCGCTGTTACCGTTCAGAAGTTATACCAGACCGGTACGGCTTCAGGGCCCGAAATACTCGTGATTGGAAAAGACCCGGATTATATTTATCAGCCCGAACTTGCTTCCGACCGGCGAGGGGCCTGTTATTTCAAAGACAGCGAAATAGAACTTTGCTATAAATCAATACCCTTTGGTCGAATAAAGCACGCCGTCTTTGACCACGATGGAACTATAAGCACATTAAGGCAGGGCTGGGAGGAAATAATGGCTCCCGTGATGGTTAAGGCTGTTCTCGGTGATAAATACGAAACCGCCGACGAAACTCTTTATCACAAGGTTAAAAGCCGCATCGCCGACTATATCGATAACTCCACCGGCATGCAGACCATCATACAGATGGAGGCTCTTGTAGAAATGGTCAAAGAGTTTGGCATCGTAAAAACTGACAAAATCCTCGATAAATTAGGCTATAAGGAAATTTATAATAATGCACTGATGGAGCTTGTTAACAGGCGAATCGAAAAGTTCAAATGCGGTGAACTCGACATTAATGATTATACAATCAAAGGCGCATTGAAGTTTTTGGAAGCCCTGAAAAAAAGAGGTATAAAACTTTACCTTGCCAGCGGGACCGACCGTCAGGACGTTGTCGCCGAAGCTGAATCGCTTGGTTATGCTGAGCTTTTTGACGGTGGTATTCACGGTTCGGTAGGGGATCTCACCAAATATTCTAAGAAAATGGTCATAGAGAAAATAATGGCCGAGAACAATTTACAGGGTCCTGAGCTTGTTGTCTTTGGTGATGGTCCTGTTGAGATACGCGAATGCCGAAAGCGTGACGGAATTGCCATAGGTATCGCCAGCGATGAAATCCGCCGACACGGCTTAAGCGCCGAAAAGCGCACTCGTCTGATAAAAGCCGGCGCACATGTCACAGTGCCCGATTTTTCACAACACGAAACACTTATAAAATTGTTGTTTGGTTCCTGTTAAGTGGGAAACTTCCGAAAGCGAATTTACAATGTTTTTTGAGTGCCTAACAAAATGAATCGTAGCACAGAAAACGAGCGTTTTCGTCTCTGGCAAGGAAGGCGAAGCAGGCCATCTGAGGATGGTCGATGCAGCCTGAAGCTGTCCAGAGACGAAATAAGCCGTTTGAATGCAGAGTCATTTTGTTAGGTGCTCTTAGTAAGAGATTAAAAGATGCCGATATTTGAATACAAGTGCAGCAAATGTGGTCACACAATGGAGTTTTTGGAAAAAACAAGTACTCCTAAAAAACATAAATGCCAAAAGTGCAGCAGCTCCGACTTGCAGAAGCTGTTAAGCGGTTTTGCCGTTGGGCAGAGCAAGTCGGCGGTTCCAACCTGTGAATCATGCCCGAGTGGTCCGTCTCCAACGAGTGCCTGTTCAATGGGAGCCTGTCCCCATAGTTCGTGATGTTGAAAATATAAATCCGAACCGGAAATATTTTCACTTGCCATATTACGGCCGGTCAGGCTGCTGCTCTGCATTGGAACCTTCAGGCTCAACAGGCGCACTTATAGTAGTTTGCCCGGTTTCTTTTTCAGGTGTCTTTGGTTGCGTCTCGCCGAGAAAGTGCTCAACAGCTTGTTTGCTTGTAATCTTACTGTCCGGCGCCGATACTATCGAATTAACCGAATCGCACCAAAAGCAGATATATGATATGTTGGCCTGCTGTGAATTTCTACTCAAACCTATCTGTCTTACGAAGCGGTTTTGAGAAATTGGGGTAATAGTGATTACAAAAGCCGCGAAGCTTAGAACAAGAAAACCGGCCAGGAAACCCAGAACGCCTGCAAATAGAATATCAAATGATTTTGGAAAGGAGACCTTGAATTGGCCTGTAAGAAAAACCCATGTAATTCCATACAAGATAAAAAAGGTGCCTACTCCTAAAACTGCTAAAGCTAAGGCATTGCTGCAGGGCATATCACCGGCCTCAGGGATAATTTCCAAAATTACCGGGCTCAGGAAGATGGCTGCATAGATAGAAATTATGATATTGAAAAACATGGCCAGCATTTCATAGAAGCCTATTTTCATCGCAAACCAGATGAAGATTCCGCCGGTTAATATGCCGAGCCAAAATATCATAAACTTTATCCTACCACTCTTTTTAGTTCTTCGAAGCTTGTTATTCCGGATGCAACTATTTTCAGGCCTTCTTTCCTCATGTGTGACTTGCTTTTCTTATGGCCTTCTGTTCTCAATTCGGAAATTGAGATTTTACTATTGGCAATATCGGCCTTCAAATGGTCGGTTATTACCATTAGGTCACAGACCGCTGTCCTGCCGGAATAGCCGGTATCCTCGCACTGCCGGCAGCCTGTAGCCTCGAAAATATTTGTATATTCTATGCCTTTACTTTGGAATTTTTTAATTAAATCCTGGCTTAGCTGGGCTGGTTGTTTGCAGTGTTCGCAAAGTTTCCGAAGCAGTCTCTGAGAATGTAGAAGGCTCAGGCCCGACGACAAAAGAAGAGGCGATATTCCTAAATCCAGCAATCTGACCAAAGCTGTAGCGTTGCTGTCACAGTGTATGGTTGCCAGGACAAGGTGACCGGTCTGCGATGCACGAAGCGCAATCTCTGCGGTTTCTTCATCGCGTATTTCGCCCACACATATCACATCAGGGTCCTGTCTGAGGACGCTCCGAAGAGTATTTGCGAAGGTGATATCAGCTTTGGGATTAATTTCAATCTGGCTGGCTTCCGGCAGCATTGCTTCGATCGGGTCCTCTACCGTGATGACGTTGTGTGTAAAACGGTCTATTTCGTTGAGCATCGAATACATAGTTGTGGTTTTTCCGCTTCCGGTAGGCCCGCATATAAGCACCATACCTGATGGTTTGTTTATCGCATTTTTGATAATTGAATAATGCTTTTTTGTTAGTCCTACGTCTGCCAGCATGAATGTGCCTGCATTCTGGTTCAGTATTCTTATCGACAGCTTTTCTCCGTTGAGGACCCCGGCGCTCGATACCCTGAAAGAAGCTGTTGTACCGGCCTTTTTGGCTGTAAATGCGCCATCCTGAGGCCTTCTTTTTTCGGAGATGTCCATGCTCGAAACGGCTTTAATACTGTTTACAATTGCCTTGCAGGTCTCGGTTTTGAATTCTTCTACTGTCCGCAGCACCCCGTCTATTCGCAGTCTGATTGTATATGTCGCATCATCCTTCGGGTCGATAAGAATATCACTGGCCCCGCGATCCAGAGCATTGGAGATGACTTTTTCAGTTAAATCAAGAACGCGGTTGTCCTTCCGCTCTTTGTCACCGTGACCGTATATATCGTCAATACTTCTGCCTGATGAATCAAGCAGTCTTATCGCCGATTTTTTACTGCGACGTTTGAAGCCTCCGGACCGTATATTGGCAATAGCTTGTTGTATATGCAGCCTTATTATTTCACTGACGCTGACATTACTCCGTGAGGCTCTTTTGGCTGTATCGACTATCAGCAGAATAAGCATAAGTATCGGCCCTGTCAAAAGGGTGAGAATATAAGCGGCTGGTTTATATTTATAAGGCACGAGCGGACTAAACTGAATACGTTGAACAAAGAAAAGGCATAGGTAAAACCAGATTACCAGGCAGATAAGCTTGATTGGATTAAAAGGCAGCGATGTTATTGATGGAGCTAAGCCGACATCTGCTGGTGACAGGCAGAACGAACATGGAGAAAGATTCTGGATAATATCCAAAATTTGCATTCAATTTCTCTTTCAGCAAATGCGTAATACTATAAGCTCGCAATAATCAAAATAATATATTTTATTTTCATTAGCAAGCATAAATCTTGTCCGGGAAGTTAGGCATTTGTTTCGGAGATTATTCGAATCAGTGAGATGTGTTTACCTCTGACATCGCAAAGAGGTATATTATTTTTCGATACAAGCAATAAAACAGCTTAAAGATCTTCAAGCTCGTCGAGGAAAGAATCAGAGGAATCATCGATTTCCAGTTCCGGAAAACTGCCCGACAGCTCTTCTGCGAGGGCTTTGCCTTTTGGTGCTTTTGGAGCGGCTTTAGGCTTGGCCTGTTTGGGTTTGGCCGGTTTTGGAAGGACCATGTTTTCCGGCCGGCCGTTAATCTGCACCCCGAAGATAAGCGGGCCTATTCTGATATAATCACCCGCCTTAACCGCTGCCTCGTCTATGCGTTTGCCGTTAAGAAATGTCCCGCTGCGCGAGCCAAGGTCACGAATGTTTATGGTTTCTTTGTTCTGATTCAACTGGCAGTGCCTTCGGGAGACCGTTTTAAGAGGAATACACAAATCGCAATCGTGTCGGCGACCAATCACCGTAGTACTGTCCGATAAAGAAAAAGACTTTTGTGAACCGTCTTTTTTCAATAAGACTAATTCGACGTCCATTCTACCTTCCTCGCAATTAGTTTATCTTTTCCAGAGCCGCTTTTATTATACAGGCAAAAGCACTGTAAAACAACAAATAAATAGCCCGATAAATAATATTGACACAAATAACACTCTAAGGTAAAGTGATATGAAGTAACAGTAAGGAAGATAAATACGAAAAGGATTGGTAATTTCGGATAGATACATGGCAAAAGTTACACTGCCGGATGGTAGCATATTAGAAGTCACTGACGGATCAACTGTAAAGCAGTTAGCCCAGCAGATAGGGCCGGGACTTGCAAAAGCGGCTATAGCAGCAAAAATTAACGGACAGCTTGTAGATTTATCCTCGCCTATTAATACCGATACAGACATTCAAATCATTACTTCTAAAGATGAAGAAGGCCTTGAAGTGATGCGCCATAGCTGCGCTCACGTAATGGCTGAAGCTATATGCAGTATTTGGCCGGATACGAAGCTGGTCTATGGCCCGACGGTGGAAGACGGATTTTACTATGACATTGACCTTGATGAGCCGATTCGACCGACTGATTTCGAGCGTATCGAGAAAAAGATGGCTGAGATTGTCAAAGCCGACACACCGTTTATTCGCAAAGAAATGAAAAAGGCCGAAGCACTCTCTAAATTGGCCGGTGATAAGTATAAGACCGACAATATAAACCGCGCCGACAGTGATAATATTAGCTTTTACTCGCACTCAGATGGTTTCGAAGACCTGTGTCGAGGTCCGCATGTACCAAGTACAGCAAAAGTTGGAAGCTTTAAGGTCATGTCCGTAGCGGGCGCGTATTGGCACGGCGATCCTACACAAAAAATGCTTCAGCGGGTTTATGGTACCACTTGGCCGAAAAAGAATGAACTTGATGATTACCTGCACAGATTAGAGGAAGCGAAAAAACGGGACCACCGTGTATTAGGTAAACAGCTTGATTTATTCAGCTTCAACGAAGCCGGTCCCGGCTTTGCGTTTATGCATTCGAAAGGGATGATTATCTGGAATGCAATAGTGGACTTTTGGCGCAGCGTTCACGATAAGTATGGGTACGAAGAAATCCGCACTCCCATAATTCTCAACGAGGAGCTTTGGCACAAGAGCGGCCACTGGGACAATTATAAAGAGAATATGTACTTTACGAATGTTGACGACGCCGACTATGCGATAAAGCCGATGAACTGTCCGGGCGGCTGTCTTGTTTACAAGTCGCGCCAGCACTCGTATCGCGAATTTCCCCTGCGGGTCGCCGAGCTTGGCTTGGTCCATCGGCACGAGGCAAGCGGAGTTATGCATGGGCTTTTCAGAGTAAGGCAGTTCACTCAGGACGATGCCCATATTTTCTGTGTTCCCGAACAGATAGCCGCTGAGATAATCGGTGTAATAGAACTTACCTTCGAGATATATAAGGCATTTGGATTCGAAGATTTCCACATCGAATTATCCACAAAACCCGAAAAACACATCGGCTCGGATGAGATTTGGGAAACGGCTACAAGCGCCCTTGAAGATGCCCTAAAGCACAAAGCTATCGAATACCAAATCAACGAAGGTGATGGCGCATTTTACGGCCCTAAAATTGATTTTCATATAAGAGATTGTCTCAAGAGATCATGGCAGTTAGGCACGATTCAACTGGACTTTTCCATGCCCCAGCGGTTCGGCCTGGTTTATACCGACAAGGATAATACCGAGAAAACTCCCGTTATGATTCACAGGGCTGTTCTCGGCTCTTTCGAGCGTTTCATCGGAATTCTTATAGAACACTACGGCGGCGGTTTCCCGCTCTGGCTTTCACCCGAACAGGTAAGGATATTACCCATAAGTGAGAAAACCAATGATTATGCGAAAACCGTTGAAGATAAGCTAAAAGGGGCTTCTATGCGCTGTAGTTGCGATTTTTCGAACGAGAAAATAAATGCGAAAATTGCCAAAGCCCATGGCGAAAAGCTCCCATTTATGCTGGTTGTTGGTCCCAAAGAGGCACAGTCCGCTAATGTCAACGTAAGAATACGGGGGCTCAGGGAGAATAAAACAGTTGGGATAGATCAGTTTTTAACAATGGCCAGAGATAAAATTGCCGATAAAAAAATTGATTTGGATTTCTAAGAATATAAGTTATAATTATATAGGTTGTAGAGTACCTAAAAAAGTAGTAATTAATGATTTGTTCATTTATAGAAAGGTAAGGTGACAAAACAATAAGTAAACAACAAGGTTTAAAGGTAAACGGAGGGATTCGGGCTGAAACAGTCCGGCTCGTTGACGAGTCAAATAATCAAGTAGGTGTCGTACCAAAATATGAAGCCCTAAACAGGGCTCGCGAGGTCGGGCTTGACCTTGTCGAAGTAGCCCCTACCAGTGACCCTCCCGTATGTCGTATAATGGATTATGGCAAGTGGCAGTATGAGCAAAAACGAAAGATTCGAGAGGCTCATAAGAAAAGCCAGCACCACAATGTTTCCCTCAAAGAGATAAGGCTGAGACCCGAAACAGATACACGTGACCTTGAGATTAAACTCAAACACGGACGCGAATTTCTCGAAAAGGGCCACAAACTTCAATTCACAATGTTCTTCCGCGGGCGCCAGATGCTGCATCGGGAAAGAGGCTATGAAATGCTCGAGAAGATTACCGAATTAATGCAGGATTTAGCGAAAGTTGAACGCCCGGCAAGAATGGCCGGAAGGCGAATGACTTTGTTGCTCGTGCCAAAATAGTTCGTATTGGCCGTAGCAAAAAAAGCCGGTTTATTGTCTCGTCAGGTATGTTCTACGGGGGATGTTCTTCGGAGCACACTCTGCTTCTAAAATCATAAAAGGGTAGTTCACTAACAAAACCTTAGGGGTGGTTTTCTGCACTTACTGAATAGCCAATAGCAAATTTGAAGGATTTTCAGGATTTTTTTGAAAAACTTCCCTTTATGGTGTTGACCAACACCGGCAAATAACGTAAAGTACCAATCTTATTATTTTTATGAACGAATCGAATTGCGATGAAACAGCATTTTGATACGGGTTTTTCGAAACGATATTCAAAAAGGATTAGTTAAATGCCAAAACAGAAAACCCATAAAGGGTTGAGCAAAAGAGTAAAGGTTACCGCTAACGGCAAGGTTAAGCACAAAAAAGCCGGTACTGGCCACCTTATGAGTACTAAAAATGCTAAACGTCGAAGACGGCTCAGCAATGCATCTACTATGACAAGCACGATGGCCAAAACAGCCAGGATTGCATTGTGTAAG
>JAVVFI010000622.1:0-507 GCA_032250555.1 Sedimentisphaerales bacterium | reverse complement strand
AGCAAACGCCCCGAGTGGAAAGCTGCTCTGCAAACCAGTCTGCCCGGTTCAGCAAGGCTTTCTTCCGAGCACGGCACCGTCGCCACACGACTGCGGAGGAGTCTATAATCAGCAACCACCGGCAGAGCCGGTGGTATGAGGAAGGCCCCTAAAAGGGGCCGCTATTCGAACAGCTTACCTTGGTCCTTGTCGTTCTTCTCTTGATCTCGAACGTACTTGCGAATGGCCGCCTCGTCCAGCCCCACCGTGCTGACGCAGTATCCACGCGACCAAAAACTCCGTCCGAACAGAGTCCCACGAGTCTTCTCCAACTCGCGGTGAATCCGAATCGCACTCTTGCCCTTCAAAAAGCCGATCACCATCGCAATACTCAATCGCGGAGGCACGCTCAGAACCATGTGGATATGATCGGGCATTGCTTTGCCCTCAACCAACTCCACGTCCTTCTGACGACACAAATCCCGCAAGATTCCGCCAATCGCTCGACGGAGCTTGCCAAACAACGCT
>JAVVFI010000621.1:0-516 GCA_032250555.1 Sedimentisphaerales bacterium | reverse complement strand
ATAAGAATAATCCGGTCGCCGGCGGTTCAGGTATGATGTACTTTGACGATATTCGTCTGTATGCAACGTCACCTTAAATCGAACCTGCGGTTAAAACTGTAAAGTAAATATTATAGATTTGTATTAATTCGGGGCATATACCGTATGAATCGGAATATGCCCTATTTTTTTCATAGTGCGAAAAGATTTAAAAGTGCACAGAGATATTCTTTATTGCATTAGGATCTGTATCGACAAATTCCGGAACATTTGCCGCCCAATCCGGAGCAGTCAAATGTGATAAGATAACCGGAGGGCTGCTTCGGCCTTTGTGGTCAATGTGTGTCAGGAACAATTGAGTAACCGGCGAGTGACGCTTAGAGGAGAACACGAGCCATCTACTATTAGGAGACCAGCTGTGCCAGGAATTCATTCCCTGGTTGTTGCACAACATTTTTCGAGATTCTCCGCCTCCGGCAGGAATGATATACAATTTGCTATCCGGCCGTACCATTATGAATGACTTTGCCTGACAAT
>JAVVFI010000620.1:0-518 GCA_032250555.1 Sedimentisphaerales bacterium | reverse complement strand
GTCGGGGTCAACCGTGTCGAGGACGCGACGAAGAAAAGGGGATATCGTCTTGTCGGCGATGTGGATTTCGAGGCGGTTAAGGAAAAGGCCTCGTTTATTACGCCGGTGCCCGGCGGCGTTGGGCCGATGACAATTACGATGCTGCTTTACAATACGGTGGAATCGGCCAAAAGAGCCGCGGGTATTGAGGTCTAATACAGTTCCAATATTTTTGGCCTCTGCAATTGGGTTTGTTTTGGCACCCTTAAGGGTGGTAGGATCCGCGAGTAGTATTGTTATTGACATTGTATAGCTCTTTGTCCACGCAAAAGCGTTCATTCTTGCCCTTATAGCCAAATTGGCTTTGTTTTGGGTTAAATTGGTTTTGTTTTTTTGGCGGCCAGAATGGCCGAATTTCTTCATAATTCCTTGTTTTGTATAGGCTTGCGCTCATTTTATCATTTCCGAAATAGGGTTTGTTTTGCATAAAAAGGCTTATAATTTCGTACGTAATCTTTCGTAGAGATTCGTTTTCGTGG
>JAVVFI010000061.1:0-18183 GCA_032250555.1 Sedimentisphaerales bacterium | reverse complement strand
ATCATTTTATGTGGACAAAGTAAATACACTTTTATTAATCAAGTACATTGCAGATGAAGCGAGGCTGAGATATAATTCTTTTAATGTTTGTCGGCGTCGAAAAATACCTGCATTATTGAATCAAAGGTAAGATAATAGTGAGCAGCGGTATTCGAAAAATTGCAGCAAAAGATAAAATGCGGGTTGCAGGTCTGATGTCGGGTACATCTGTTGACGGTGTTGATGTTGCTATTGTCGATATTACAAAGCAATCGGTTAATTTGCTGGCTTTTGATGTTTTTCCATATCCTAATGCTTTACGCAAGGAAATTCTTCATCTTTGCAGTCCAGAAACAGCTCTATTGGACAATATATGCCACTACAATTTTGTTCTGGGCGAAGTTTTTGCCGATGCGATAATCAGGCTTTGTACCCAAAGTGACATTCCTTTGAATTCGATTGATTTGGTGGGTTCACATGGCCAGACGATATATCATAATCCTCAAGGCAAGCGATACAGTAAAAAGACAATATGTTCAACCCTGCAGATAGGAGAGCCATCTGTAATAGCTCAACGTACCGGGATTACTACGGTGGCGGATTTCAGGCCCCGCGACATGGCAGCAGGAGGGGAGGGGGCTCCTTTGGTTCCTTATGCCGATTATATTCTATTTAGTCATAGCAAGTTATCTCGTGCCATTCAGAATATTGGCGGTATTGCAAATGTAGCTTTTCTTCGGCGTGGTTGTAAACAAGATGATATCGTTGCCTTTGATACCGGGCCGGGGAATATGGTAATCGACGGCGTCATTCGGCTTATAAGTGATGGTAAAAGGCGTTTTGATTCAAATGGCAAAATGGCGGCGAGGGGCACGGTCAATAAAAGGCTTCTTAATGAAATGCTCCGGCATCCTTTTCTAAAACGTCAGCCGCCAAAATCAACCGGCAGGGAAGAGTTCGGGATTTGCTTTGCTGAAAAGATATACAAACAAGCAGCAGAAAAAGGCATAGCGAATGCTGATATAGTGGCGACTGTAACTGCGTTTACTGCCAAAAGTATTGCTCAGGCATATCGTAAATTTCTTCCAAAGGTACCGGATGAGATTATATTGTGCGGGGGCGGCTCACGCAATGACGTGCTGGTGGAGATGTTGCGCAGCGAACTTCCCGATGCTAAGATGTGTACTACCGATGATTTTGGTATTAGTGTCGATGCCAAGGAGGCGGTTTCATTTGCTGTTTTGGCATGGGCGACTATAAAGGGATTAACAAATAACGTGCCCGGAGTCACCGGTGCAGAGCGGCCTGTTGTTATGGGGAAGATAATACCAGCATGACGAAAAAACATAGACTTCTGCCGACTACCGAAAAACGCAATCGAGCAAGCGAAAATATCGATAAGCTCTCTACGAAACAGATTGTCGATCTTATTAACGCTGAAGATACACTCGTTCCCGCTGCTGTTGCACGGCAGAGCAAACAGATTGCTACAGCGATTAATATGATTGTTGATCGTTTTAAGAAGGGAGGACGGTTGTTTTACGTTGGAGCCGGTACAAGTGGTCGGCTGGGTGTGTTAGATGCCTCAGAGTGTCCGCCAACTTTTGGTGTACCTCCTTCTCTTGTTCAGGGTATTATTGCCGGCGGGCGGAGTGCGCTGGTCCGATCGGCTGAAGGCGCTGAAGATTTCCCGGAAGACGGGGCCGCAGTAATTAAAAAGAAACGTGTTCGGTCGAAAGACATAGTAGTTGGCCTGGCTGCTTGCGGTATGACCCCTTTTGTGCATGGCGCTCTTAAGCAGGCGAGGAAAATTGGGGCGGCGACTATTTTTATTACCTGTGCGCCGGAGGCTGTTGAGCATATCCCTGCGGAAATCATTATCAACCCGGTTGTCGGGCCGGAAGTAGTGACAGGTTCAACCCGAATGAAAGCGGGAACGGCTACTAAACTGGTGCTCAATACTCTGACCACAGGAGCCATGATCAAATTAGGCAAAGTCTATGGCAATCTTATGATTGATTTGAAAGCTACAAATGAGAAATTGCGAGATAGATCGGTTCGAATAGTGATGGAGATGACTAAGCTAAACCGAACGGGTGCGAGGAGATTACTCGCAAAGGCACAAGGACAGGTTAAAGCCGCTATTGTTATGCATTTTCGCCACACGGATTTGGCAGGTGCTTTGAAAATACTTGACGAGTGCGACCAGTTTTTACGAAGAGCAATTGAGGAGACTCCGTGAATTATATTATAGCTCAGACAGGTACAATCAGCGGTCTCGACTGGGGAATCGTCGGGATAGGAACATTAGGACTATTCGTTATTTCATACATTTTCGGGCGAGAGGAGAGGGATACTAACGACTTTTTTCTTGGAGGCCGGCGTGTCCCGCCTGTTGTAGCATGTCTGTCGTTTTTGGCCACGGAGATAAGTGCATTGACAATAGTCGGCATTCCGCATACGGCCTATACTGAAAACTGGCGGTGGCTTCAGTTTCTGGTTGGATTGGCTTTGGCCCGAGTTGCCGTAGCCTTTTTATTTATTCCCGCTTTTTACAAATACAATTGCACCAGTATCTATGAGTTTCTTGGTCACCGATTTGGATCTGCGAGTCAGTATGCCGGCTCAATTTATTTTTTTATTACACGCCTGCTTGCTTCCGGTGTACGTCTTTATGCGACGTGCATGGCTGTTGGTATCATCATGGATTGGCCTCTTTCGGCGACGATTACGTTATTTACTCTTGTCAGCATTGCTTTTATTGCTTTTGGGGGTATTAAGGCGGTTGTCTGGGCAGGGGCATATCAGTCGGTGTTCTTTGTCGTAGCCGGTGTCGTGATTGTCGGCTATCTTATTCAACATATCGACGGCGGCTTTGTTGCGGCTATGCAGACTGCGAATAAGGAGGAGCTTCTTAGCACATTTTATTTTAAGTTCGACCTTAAAGACGCCTCGACATTCTGGGCATTTTTAATCAGCGGATTCTTCATCGGCCTGGTTTCCTTCGGAACCGACCAGGAAATGGTCCAGAGACTTCTGACCGTAGAGACGCGAAAGAGCAGCCAGAAGACTATTATCTCAACTATTTTTACGGTCCTCCCTGTTTACTGGCTTTATCTTCTTGTCGGTACGCTGCTTTTTGTGTTCTATCAGCAAAATTCTTCAATGCCATTACCTGAAGAACTTAAGGAAATACTCCCACATTTTGCTCGGAACGTTTTGCCGAACGGATTGAAAGGTCTGGTTCTGGGTGCAATATTTATGGCAAGCGTTGATTCGCCGCTAAGTTCTCTCAGCTCTTCTTTTGTCACTGATATCTATCGCCCTTTGATTCGTAAACATGCCACGGAAAGGCATTATCTGTTTGTGTCACGGACGGCAGTCGTAGGTTTTGGTTTGGTTCTGGCGGGTATCGCAGCGGCCTGTGCTCCGGTGGAGAACATTCTTTGGTTCGCTTTCCAGATACTCTCGATAACTGGAGGGCCGATGCTTGGCGCCTTTCTGCTTGGTTTGCTTACAAAGCGAAAAGCCAACCATGCTAATGTTCTGGCTATGCTATTGAGTACAGGTGTATGTGTGGTACTATTGATTTTGATAAAACAGGAAAAACTAAACCTTGCCTGGAGTTGGCTGATAGTTATCGGCACTGGTATAACATTCGTACTTGGTTATCTTTTAGGCCCGGTCATGATCAAAACGAAAGATACTCAGGTGCTTACATAAACGGCGATTTACATAAGTCCGTTCTGTACGAAGTCATATACGCCATGGGGAACGCATGGCGCGGAAGAGCAGGCGATTTGCAGTTTCGTCACCGGGGAACTTTTCCTTGACCGGATCCCACTTCAAGGACCGCTGCAGTTTATAAGCGATAATAGTAAGGTGTCCGAGCGAGGCCGTTCGGTGGCCGAGTTCTACATCACAGCTCGGCTGGCGTCGTGTCCGGATGCAGTCGAACCAGTTGTCGTGATGATTATTCTCGCCGGGATTCACCTGTCGTGTAGTCAGTTTCATTTCTTCGAAAATATTATCAGGTCCGCCTTCGATTGGGCCGCCTGTTGTCATTGATGTGACCCAGCCCTTTTCTCCGACGAATATACCTCCGAAGTTTCCTGCTAAGCGGGCGGTTTTAGGAACCGCTTTATATACATCTTTGACCATCGACCAGTTATCGACCAGGTGAAGAAGCGTCCCATTAGCGTATCTATAAGTGAGTGTTGGAAACTCTCCGCTGCTGGGATGAATGAATTCCACCGGGCCGCTTTCCTCTACTCCCAGAGCATACTGAATTACGTCAGCACTGTGAGAATGGTGCCATGTTGATGAGGCGACGCCAAAGTCTTCGCAGAATGCCCATGGCACTACGCCGGGCGAAGGATTCAGATGATAGCCCGGGTTATATGGATGCCAAAGTGCAGGCCCAACCCAGAGGTCCCAGTCTAATCCGTCCGGGACAGGTTCAGCAGGTAGGGCTATATCAAGGGGTATGTAGGACTTGCCGGTATGCTCGATGTCCATCAGATGTCGGTATGGCTTGAAGCGAGGAGCACCGAAGAAACCGCCCAGTTTGGTCCATTGAGTGAATACTTGTTTGACTTTGCCGAGTCCGCCTTCGCGCACAAAATTGCAGACCTGCCGAATTGTAGGTATAGAACGATACTGTGTGCCGGTCTGAAATATCCGGCTATACCTTTGTACTTCCTCGACAAGTCGGCGTCCCTGGCGTACAGTTATCGATATCGGTTTCTCGCAATAGACATCCTTGCCTGCTTTAACCGCATCAATAGCCAGCAGTGTGTGCCAATGGTCCGGTGTTACGATTACTACGGCATCGATATCAGATCGAGCCAGCAATTCGCGATAGTCATTATAAGCTTCGCAGCCGTGATAGGTTCCGCCGGCACGGTCAGCGGCATAGGTTTCATCAACAAGCCGCTTGCCGTCCTCTCGCCTGATACGATCCACATCGCATACGGCCAGCACCTGGACTTCTCTGTCACCAACGAGGCGGCGTAAATGGCCGCTGCCCATTATTCCTTTGCCAATTAAACCGACTGTTATCCGCTCGTTCGGTGCCGCATTTCCATTTGCACTCCGTACCGAGGCGGGAATGATCCATGGCATGGCAATGGTTCCTGATAGTGCAGCCGTTCGGGACAGGAATTTACGTCGTGTAATCCGGAGATTGTCGGTTTCTTTGGCATTTTTCATTCGAGTCATATAATTCCTCACTTTGCCAGCTTTATGCTTACTTTGTTGAAGAAGTCAATGCATCTTGCTATTTCAGGCATCGATTCAAACCAGTTGTATGAGTATTCGAGGCCGAACATAGTAGGCTTTATACCCAAACGCTGGATTTCTTTGATAAATTGTTCTGTTTTACCAATACCGGAGCCCCAGGGTACATCGTGGCCTTCGGGGCTTAGCTCGTGCAGGTCGTGCATCTGTATAGTAATCAAACGCTTCCTGAGTGTGTTAACGGCCTTGATCGGATCAATGCCGGATCGCATCCAATAGCCCATGTCGCCACAGGCCCCGATTCGTTTACTGCGCCCCCGACAGACCTCCATAATCCCTTCGGGGTGCCAATACTTTGGCGAGGCCTTCTTGTCGTGGTTATGGAGGGCTACGTTGATTTCATATTCGTCGCAGAATTTTTCGATTGTATCCAGCGCTTCGGGAAGCGGTTCCGTCATGAAGGTTTCGATTCCGATTTTTCGACCGAACTCGAAGACCTCGCGGCATCCGGCTTCGTCGCCGGGTATGTTGTGGAAGTAATACGTCAATAGACGAATGCCGGCTGAGTCCAATTTCAGCCTGATTTGTTTCAACTCGTCATCGGTCAGTTTCATATCGAAATTTTTTGGAATCTCCTTACTGACTTTCTGAAAACTGAGGCCGCCCATATACGGCAGACCGAGCTGGGCTGTTTTGTCTATCGCCTCGAAAAGTGTGTATTTATTAAAAGTGTAGGCTTCGATACCGAGACGCCAATCCAACTTTTCCTGAGAGCGGATGGCGGGTGTTAATCTGCCGCTGGGAATGGTAGGGGCTTTAAGGTCGCCCATGGCAAACTGCACTGCTGCTAAATAGAACTGCAACATCTTCGAGTCCCAGAATACGTAGGGATTGTGTGCAATAGTGCAATAGAAAACACGCCCTCGTCCATAGTTTCGTATCCATGATAATGCGTAATCATTGTCTTTGCGCAAAACGTTGCCGCGGGGCTGCCCCTTAAATTGAGTTTTATCGGTATCGATGCTGAAAAGTACACGAACTCTCTGCCTCGAATACGGCCCGTGGACACGAAAGAACTCGTCTCTGTACTCTAAGCCCCTACTGCCGAAGTGCTTAATAATAGGATGAGTTGGATCGTCGAGCTTGATGAAGACATGTTCCCTGCTGTCCATGTGGTTCGCACCTCGGGCACCTAACATTATACCGAACTCCGGCCAGTCCTCATAAGCGCCAGGCCAGCGGGTGAAGGCGACCGTTGTACCGTGAACACCGAGAAGTCCGCCGCCGCCATATACAAATTCTATAAGGCTTTGTCTTAGGGCGGGGTCTGTGAAAAGATTGCCCACGGTGTTATTGAAAAAGACGGCATCGAACTGCTTTAGATTTTCAGGTTTGAAGACGGATGGATTTTTGCTAATTACGGTTTCGAAAGCTCCGGTCTTTTCACCCATTAGCTTGAATGCCATATTGGCTGTTGGAATTGATCCATGTCCGCCATATCCGACATTAAGATCAAAAATCAGGAGTTTGCGATTCTTTTGAGGTCGGGCTAAGGCTTTAGTCGGAATTGCTGCTTCTATTTGTCGCAGTTGGTCTGGCGCGATGGTCTGTGCGTTTGCAGAACTAAACCCAAGCCAGGGATTCGTTAGAATCCCTGCTGTCGCAAATGCACTACCAAGGAAATCACGCCGGGTGATTGCGTTTGTTGATTTTGTCAGTTTCTTTATAGAATTCATTTTACTCCCCTTTTACAACGGTTATTGAACGACAAGCAGTCGTTGAACTATATTACCACAGCGCACTTCATGTGTACCAGCATTAGATACCGAAAGTCCTTTGAATAAAACCTCTTTCTTCTGGCCGGCTTGCAGCCATATCCAGCGGGTTTTCTTTTGTTCGGCTGCAACAAGTTCGATTTTAGCTAATCCTTTCTGTTTGCCGTTTTCAATTGTGACGATAGCCGAAAAAAATTTGCCTGCTTTATAACGGTCTTCGGTATCATCTGTGGTCAGTTTCAATTCAATGCAACGGGGCTCGACCGTGGTAAAATTCATACCGCGAAGACGTACATACATAACATCATCTAATGAGAACGCTTCGGATTCCTGGGATTGGGCGGGTAGCGGGAATTTAAAATCTTCAAGCGTTAGCAATTCCACATCTTCGCATTTCAATACAGGTCGCAAGTCCTCTTTCTCATAACGCAACCGGACATTGTCGAACTGAAGGTTCTTTATATTCCGAGCGTAGAATCCCCATGCCGGCAGAGGGCGGGCATCGACTCCCGGTGATTTCACGTCTGTGAGAGCCTGTTTTTTCGTACCACCACCGATGTATTCAATTGTAACATCCCTGAAAACTGCATTCTTGAATGCTGTTTCGGCCCAGCTTTCTACAGAAGATGCGGCTCGATACACACCGGTGGCTGAGACACGATTAACTATGATGTTTCCGGCGGTATTGCCGGGTTTTAATGAAAAATGAAAAGGCGTCGAAACGTTATGCATAGTGATATCCGAAATAAGCACATTGTCGAGACTGCCTTTCGTAGCATCCCAAGCGCCGGGCTGCAGGTTTAAGCCTGCAAGCATGTTGTTACGATTAGAAGAGCGGTGAGGGCGGATGCCGGGACCATAGAATAAGCAGTCGTGAATAATAAGGTGTTCAGCCGGACCGATAAGCCGTATCCCATTACATGAGGAGTTAATAATGCAATCGGAAATTAATGTGTTCTCCCAATAACGTCCTGCTATTGAATCATCGCCTGTGAAGAATTGACAACCAACGATGCTTACGTTCCGGCATGGTCGCTGAGGCGCACCGCGGAAATGTATGCCGTCCCAACCGCCTGTGAATTTCACATTGTGAATATCAACGTCGTCGCTTATTTGAAAGAAGATGGCGTAGTTAGCTGAGTCCAGAAAAGAAATATCACTTACCTTAACATTACGGCAATTTACGAATACAAACGTGTGCGGTCCGCGCATTCGTTCCTCCCCGGTAGGATCGAAGACTTTATTGCCGTCAATCACACCATGACCGGAAATCGAGATATCTTCCAGTCCGTCACCGAGTATCAGCGCCCTGTGCCACTTGCCCCATTTGGCTTCGGGCATGAAGGAAGGGATTGTCGGTTTCTGATATTTATCAAGCTCTGTAGTTCCTACCAGGGTGGCACCGGCTTCGAGAAAGAGTGATATATGGCTTTTAAGGTGTACCGTGCCCGACAGGTATTTTCCGGGCGGGAGTAGAACCTGTCCGCCGCCAGCGGCGGCACATGCTTCTATTGCCTTGTTTATCGCCATCATGTCCAGTGTTCTACCATCGCCAGCAGCTCCATAATCTCTGATGTTGAATACCCCGGATCCGGCGGCTATGGCCGTTTGAGCAGTAGCAATCAATCCCGCCATGACAAGCATCGGACGAATGACTTTTGAGATGCTGCCAAGGGGCCAGTGAATGCTGTTTCGGTGCGTCATAAACTAACCTCCAATGGTTGAATTATTAGTTATTAGAACAGCAAACGCTTTTAATGTCAAGAAATCATAACTGATATCGCAGTCTAAAGGTTTTTTTCATGATCATTGAGACTGTTATCCAATCCAATACTTGCAGGAAATGCTAAACTGAATTACAATCGCAAGCTCGTTCGAATGGAATGTTTGATGAATTAAAAAATCTTGAGAGGTAAATATGAAAGTTATAGCATTCAACGGCAGTGCCCGAAAGGATGGAAACACCGCTATAATGATTAAACAGGTATTCGGTGAGCTTGAAAAAGAGGGTATCGAAACCGAAATGATACAATTTTCAGGTAAGCAAATCCGGGGCTGTATCGCCTGCTATAAATGTTTTGAGAACAAAGACCAAAGGTGTGCTGTTAAAACGGATATTGCAAATGACTGTATCGAAAAGATGCTGGAAGCTGATGGAATCATTTTGGCCTCTCCCACATACTTTGCCGATGTGAGTGCGGAACTCAAGGCGCTTATCGACCGGGCCGGACTGGTGGCAAAAGCCAACGATGAAATGTTTTCAAGAAAGGTCGGAGCGGCTGTTGTGGCGGTTCGCAGGGGAGGTTCAATCCACGCATTCGATTCAATGAATCATTTTTTCTTAATCAGCGGTATGATAATACCGGGTTCATGCTATTGGAATATGAGTTTCGGACTGGAAAAAGGTGAGGTTGAGAAAGACGATGAAGGATTGCGGACGATGCAAACTCTTGGTAAGAATATGGCGTGGTTGCTGAAGAAAATTCAATCGTAAATCGCAATAACCTGGTAATTAACTGCTCAGAGTAGTTTCTTCCAAATAAATATTTTTAGCAGCTACTCAATACAAAGTGACTCTTTACATAGATATGTCATAATAGATAATATATTGTCTGTTATGGTTATTGAGTATTAGATAGGTCGAGCGTATAAAACGCTAAACGCCGTTAAGACAATGAACGGCAGGGCCGCTCAATCGAAGTAAACCGGCAATTCGGGCCGATAATGATACTCGAACATTTTAGTAATCTGTTCCGGCAGTGTCTTTGTGATAGATAGTTCCGGTAGATTGTTTTGGTCGAAGAATGCGACTTCCTCCGTCTCCTCACTTGTCGTTGGTTCTCCACCTGTGATCTCGCAGATGAAGAAAAGCTTATACACGTGATAGTGCATCAGTGGTTTGTGCGGATGCTTACTGCGGTCATAAATAGCTGCCAAACGTTCTGCCCTGACCGTAAATCCCGCCTCTTCCTGTACCTCCCGTTCGACACTTTCCGATGGACTCTCTCCTACATCTGCCCATCCACCCGGCACGGCCCAATTGCCGTCGGAGGATTCTTTGACTAATAAGATTCTGCCATCTCGAAACACCGCCCCGCGTACGTCGACCTTGGGGGTTGCATAGTCTTTCTCTCTCACGAACAGGTTAATAACATCTTTAGTACTAAAATCGGCCTTGTCCGCCAGTATCTCAGCGGCGATATGCTGAATCTGCTCATAGCGCTCGATGTCGAAATGATTTTTCGCGAACGTTAATCCATTCTGAGCGACTGCCTGCAAACGTTTTGCCCAATCCAACCACTTCGGATCCATTCTTCAATCTCTGCAATTTAATTCTTTTTGTTCCGACGTGGATCTATCAATCGCACGACGAGTATATGATGTTTTCCAGATACAGGATTAGCTACGCCGCTAAGCCTGATTTCCATTAGAATATCAAACCTGTCCTGGAAAGCCAGCGTTTAATCTTACATGTTGGTTTCAAGGGTAATTTAGACGTGGATATTGTATGTTCAGGATATTTGCTCACCAGATTGCGATAAGAAAAAGCCAGCGATTATTATGCGGCAGCCAAGGCTCATTGGCCTGATAATCCGCATTTGGTTCCGGATGCATATCCAGCCAGGGGCGGTCGTGGTCAGGCCATGCTCTGGTAATGCCGTTGACAATAGCGCCCGGTACAGCGCCGTGAGGATTGCCCGGGATGGCGTTATAGCGATGATGATACTGAGGGAGAAAGACACTCCCAACTCCATCCATTGTGGAGACGCCAAAAGGATTTCTGCCCAAAATCCAGTGTACTTGGTTTTCCGCAATTATACGGCCTTCTGTAAATCCAAGTTTTTCAAGTAGGATGCCCTCATAAGCCGTATCTAACAGTTCACGGCTCTCACCGACATACCAATTATTAACATCCCGATAATGACGGAAGAATACGAGCCTTCCGTCATCGTCCCTGCGTCTTGTAATTTTGAAAGGATTGTTGCAGATGATTTTTAATTCTTCTAATCGTATTTTAGCGATTGATTTTATTTTAGGGACCAGTCTGTCTTCTGGAAAAGCAACCGCATATTCAGCTAATTCACGAAAATTCGATGTGTTATTTTCGTCCTTTAGTAACAGTGTTTCCGCTTGTTCCCCGGCTGCATTTCGATATATCGCCTTTTTTGTTGCGTTATAAAGAGCAAGAATTACCTGCATGTTACCACCATGTTTTTGGTAGAGACGTTCCGCTATGGCGAGATATTTTGGTATATATTTTCCCAGCAGCGCGAAGCCGGGCATACAGGCGGAAGCGTTTACCATATTATCACGAACTCGACGTTCGTCACCGGTGCCGGGTAAATTGTCAGTTTCTGTTTCCGGCTTACCCCAATAGCCGTAGCCGGAGCTTATTGTTGCTATCATATCCAGAGTTTCTGCATTGATACATTTCTCTAAAAACTCGGCGCCCCAGACAGCTTCGTCTAAAATATCAGCTTTACCGTTTTTATCCTGGTCAAATTTATCAAAAAAGTCTCTGCGATTATCGTAAGCAAAAGCAAGAGCATAAACAGACTCGGGTGTATAACCATTATATTTATTATAGTCACCTGCATCGTGCCAGCCGCCTGCTAAATCTTTATAACTGCCGTCAGGCATCCGGGCATCGTCGAGGTGGCAGGCTCCATGAAATGAAGGAATGGGCATGCCGCAACGCTGATAATAAAAGAATCGATAGGCTTTTTCACTTGTTTGTGGAACCAAAAGATTCTTACGAATTTCAAAAGGTGGAGAATAATAAGCTTTTCTGTTAATTACAGTTTCAACAACATAACGACCGGGTGTATTAAAGACCGAGAAATCTCCTTGCCAGTGATATAAATCCCACTGGCGGAAATAATCCAGCTCTTTGAACTTACCAGTAAATGATTTTGTATTATTGTCGAGATTTATCAGTGAAAAAGAATCCGGGTTTTGATTAAGTGCCGTCGAAGATTGAAGCATAATGCCCTTTGCATTTGATTGTGTTTCGTAGCCAAGCTGATCAACTAATACATCTATATGAGGATTGCGGTTGAGATAGATTTCTGCATCATCGATATAAAATGGTTTATCGTCTTTTGTTTCGACGGCAATTTGAACCTGCCGGGCGGTATGGCACCTCACAGCATGCAAAGAATATTTGTACCAGCCATTTTTACTTTCAACCGGTTTACTGACTTCTTGTTCGGCTAACTTAATAAAGGGGGTACGGTTTCGGCGGGTGTACCAGATCGCCTTAAGAGTGATTTCTTGGTCAGGTGCTTTCCTTATCCAAACAGATGCATCGCAGGAAAAGATGTCCTGGTCTAAACGCAAGGCAATTGTTCTTGCCCCGCTAACGCCCACATTAGTTATATTATTTCTGACTTCCTCGCCGGCATTATATTGGCTGTAATATATCGTTCCGGTCAAAACATTTGAATTAGGCGTTACTCGCAGCGATTTCTTTCCCGTACGAGGGGAATCTTCTATAATTCTTATTTCACTGGTACCGTCTTCTGTTACAACGCCTATCGGGAACCAGCCGCCATAATTACAAAGATTCGTTTTGGTTTTTGTTAAATCGTTTTCAAATGAATAATTTGGTGCGATATTCATTTTTTCTGATTCCGCTCTTACCTGGGATGGAGACATAAATAAAATAAAGATGATGTGGAAAATAATAGTAAGAGCTAATGTAAGTCTTGTGGAAAATAATTGATTCATGTCTGTATCTGCTTCTTAAATTTATTAAATGTTACTTGAACTGTAATAATAAAAAGACCGGGTTTTTAATGTAGTGACTTATTGCAAAATAACTACTTGCCCGTATTAGCTGATTACTTCCTACCCGGGCCACTTTCCGTCGAGTATATTTTTCAATTTCAGTCTGCTCGGGTCAATGACGACATGGTTTATCTTTTCGCGTCTCCACGTGTAGGTAATATGAACAAGCCCGTCGGAGGCCAGAATTGCTGCGGGGTAGGCACCGTAGGCTCTTTTTTCGTCAACAGTGACACTGTCCTCCAGTTTCAGTGCGGCCTTCCAGTTCTTACCATCGGTCGAGACCGCCACATTCAATTGGTCCCTTCCTCTTGTCGAGTGATTATATACGAGCAGTTGTCTTCCATCTTTCAGAGTAACAGCGTCGATACCGGCGCTGGGATTTGGCAGTATCGAGAGCACTAATGGGCTCCAAGTTTTTCCTCCGTCAGTTGACCATGATTGGCGCAGGCTTCCGCGACTGCGGCATAGAATCTGGAGATTTCCATCCGGATAAGTTAGTATTGTAGGCTGAATAGCGGGAAAGTCTTTACCATTGTTCAGTGCTTCTGTTCTGCTCCAGGTTTTACCGAGGTCTGGAGTTATTTCCATATGTACTCGCCACCCTTTGTCTTCCGTACTCGAACCGCAAAGCAATGTTCCATCAGGGAGTTTGACCGGTTTGGCTCTAACCGGGCCGAGGATACCTTCAGGCAGCCGCTGAGGTTCTGACCATGTTTTGCCCTGGTCATTCGATACTATCAGCATTCCCCACCAGCTTGATGGAGTAGGCCCGACCTTGTAGAACAAAAGAAGTTGTCCATTTTCGGCATAATATAATACAGGATTCCAGCATGGGTGTCGCATTTGCTCGTTTGTAGGAATCTGGCTGAATTGAATTCCGTTTGCAATCTCGACCGGCTCGGCCCAGGCTGAACTATTTTTTGGCTTAATACTAATCCAAATACCGACGTCTTTATTACCTTCGTCGGTGCCTGCGAAATAGGCTGAGATGAAGTTATCTTTTGTTTCTACTATTGTTGAGGCGTGACTTGAGCGAAACGGAGCTTTTTCGAAGAGAAAATGTGCCTCGACAATGCCCGGCTGTTCCATAAGCCTGGGGATTAAACTTTTTCTGTTACTTGATGCATAAATCGTAGTCATTGGTGTTAGGATTAAGATTGTAATAATTGTAAATTTTGCTTTATTGTTCATCATTTACTCCTCATTCATATAAAAAGGTTAATATCCAGATAAGTATATTGTATTTATTACTGTTTGCAAGGAAACAGATGCGTGTTTAATATTAAAACTATTACTTTAGAATTTGATATGGTCACGAAAAAGACTGGACGGGAGCGACAGATTTGGGTATAATGCAGTTCAACAATATAGTGAGTAAACTGACTTGATATGAAATGTCAAACATCTATTGTCATTCTAAGAGGAGATACCCAAATGAAACAGCAAATCGCAACGAGAAATACTGAGCGTGAACAGGTATATTTTCGTACTCTTATTTCTATTTTCGCTTTTCTTATTTTGTTTATTTTCTGTGGTGTTGGTATCGCAGAGGATTGGGGTACTTACCGGTCTGAGATAACACGAAGCGGAGTTACCTCTGAAACTGTTGGACCGAAGCTTTTCCTGCAGTGGAAATATCTTCCAATCCATCAGCCCAAACCCGCCTGGCCGATGCCTGCGGAAGAGTTGCCGAGAATGCACAATGATAATGCGTATCACGTTGTTATAGCTGATAACAATGTTTATTTTGGCTGCAGTATTACAAACAAGGTGTATTCAGTAGATTCGAATAAAGGCAAAATACGCTGGGAATTTTTTACCCAGGGGCCGGTTCGTTTTGCTCCCACAGTTTATAATGGCAGTGTTTATGTCGGCTCCGATGATGGTTATGTGTATTGTCTTGATGCCAAGGACGGTTCGCTAATTTGGAAATACAGGGCCGGGCCCAGTGATGAAAAGGTTATTGGAAACGGCAGAATGATATCTCTCTGGCCGGTTAGAACCAGTGTCCTGGTTGACAAGGGGATTGTTTATTTCGCGGCAGGCGTTTTTCCATATGAAGGATTATACATTTGTGCTCTCGATGCTGAAGACGGTTCTGTAGTCTGGAAAAATGATACTATCGGTGACCGTGCACACGAGCTGGAATTCGGCGGGATATCGCCACATGGGTATCTGGTTGCGTCTCAGGATGTCCTTTATGTTCCATCCGGCCGGTCTATGCCCGCTGCCTTCGACCGCAAAACCGGTAAATTCCTGTTTTGTGCTTCTCCCGGCGGCAAGCGTGGCGGAACATGGGCCTTGATAGATAATGACAAACTTATCTCCGGGGACGATTATTCCGGTCAACCTCACAAAGTTACCTACGATGCAAAGACGGGAAGGCGTGAAGGAGAGGCTTTTGCATGGTTCCCCGGGATTGATATGGTTCTTACACGTGATGTGTCGTATGTATTAGCCAAGGACAGGATTTATGCTATTAACCGGCCAAGGTACGCTAAGGCAGTAAGACAAGCTAACAGACTGGCAAGTGAGCGTAAAAAACTGACAATCCAATTATCAAGCTTGAAGAGTCAACTTGAATCGGCAAGTGATAATGCCGGCAAGACAATAAAAAGGCAAATTGATGAACTAACCCGCAAAGATGCTTCTATGGCTGCAGAAGAAAAGCGGTTAAAAGAATCAAGCTATGAGTGGCACTATGCAAGAAGGGGGCTTCGCTCGATAATATTGGCCGGTGATGTTGTTTTCGGCGGGGGAGAAGGATTTATCGTAGGTATTGATTCAAAAAGCGGTATAGAAATGTGGAGGAGTGATGTTGATGGTGCTGCAATCGGATTAGCTGCTTCCGGCGGTAAGTTGATTGTGAGCAGCGATAAAGGCCCTGTTTACTGTTTCAGCGAGAGAGAAGTTGATACTGCCAAAGAAATCAAACAGAAAATAGAGTCTAATCCCTTTGCTAAAGATTCATTTACCGAAACGTATGAAGCTGCTGCGGAAAAAATCTTAGTCGAAAGCGGCATAAAGAAGGGATATGCTTTGGTGCTGGACTGTAATCAAGGACGGCTTGCTTATGAATTGGCTAAAAGGACAGAATTAAAAATAGTCGGTCTGGAAAAAGATCCGGAAAAACTATCCTCTGCCCGAAAATATCTCGATGCCGCCGGTTTGTTGGGAAAGCAAGTAGTCGTTGAGCCCTGGGATATGGAGTCACTGCCAGATTATTTTGCCAATCTGATTGTTTCCGATGGAATGCTAATCACTGGCAATACAGCAGGTACGGTAGAAGAAGGTCAGCGTATTTTACGTCCATGGGGAGGAACGGCGTGCCTGAGTTTACATCGCGAAGGGGATGTTGTCTGGAGAAAATATGTCCGGGGACCTCTGGAAGGGGCCGGGGCATGGAAACAGCAATACGGTGATCCGCAAAACACAGCCTGTTCAGACGATGATTTGGTATATGGTCCTTTGGGAATTCTCTGGTACGGCGAGCCTGGCCCACAGGGAATGGCCGAACGTCACGCCCGCGCTCAAAGTCCGGTCTCAATGGATGGTCGATTATTTATGCAGGGTGAAGAGCTAGTCATGGCAGTTGATGCGTTCAACGGAACATTGCTGTGGAAAAGGGAGATTCCGGGAGCGGTACGCGTGAAAATCAAGGCCGACAGTGGAAATCTGGTAGTAACGGAGAACGGTCTTTATATTGCTGCTCATGATAAATGCTACCGACTTGATCCGGTGACGGGCCGGACAATGCGTGAATATAAAATTCCTTCGTTTTCTGATGGAAGTCCTCGCCGATGGGGTTATATATCAGTTATCGGTAATATTTTATACGGCTCTTGTGCCACGGCCATGAATGAAGATTACGGTGCTGTTGTGAAGCGTTTCGTGGAAAATGGGAAATGGAAGAAAATTGAGGATGTCGCCGAAGAGTACAGGGAACGGTTTGAGTATTACAAAAAGCAATATTCTGAACCAAAGGATTTAATGATGGCGGCTCAAAGGTCGGGTGCTATGTACGGTTCAATGACTTCTTTTGCCCGAGGAGGGGAATTCCTCCAGACAAACGCTGTGACAGATAACCTGATGGTAAGCGACAGAATATTCGCCATGGATACGGAAACAGGCGAGTTGATTTGGACGCGTGACGGGAAAAAGATTGCTAATATTACAATCACGCTTGGAGACGGCAAAATCTTTTTCGCCGACAGTGCAATAAAAGAAAACCAAAGAAAACGAGCTCTTCAGATAAGGCGAAAACTAATAAAAGAAGGTGTATATCAAGAAAGAGCGGGAGTTCTTGAAGAGCTCAGGGAAAAGAAAAGGTTTTTGGCCGAGAAGCTTAAGGAAAACAAATCCTATGGGCAAAAAGCCCAGGTTGAATATCTAATCAGTTCTCTGAAAGCCGAGTTGTTCAAGGAAGAATATCCCGAAGGCAGCTTGACTTATGATGCTGCTGACGTAAGAAATGTTTTTGCTCTTGATGCAAAAACAGGAGAATTGGTCTGGGGAAGACCGGTGGATTTGACTGGATGCTGCGGCGATAAAATGGGAGCTGCTTACAGCAGTGGATTGCTTCTGTTTTTCGGCAATCACGGTAATCACGACGCGTGGAGATTCAGAGAAGGTGGTATGAAGTGGCGGCGCATAACGACGTTATCCGGCGAGAATGGTGATATGGCCTGGTCTCGAGCTCTGAACTACCGAACAAGACCGGTCATTGTCGCAGATAAAATCATCCTGGAGCCTCAAGCCTGTAAGCTTCAGACAGGTGAGATCATAATGCGCGAACATCCAATCACCGGTGAGCAGGTACCCTGGGAATTCTTGCGACCCGGCCACACGTGCGGTATTACTGCTGCTTCTGCAAAGGGGATTTTCTATCGTTCGGCTTGTACGGCGTTTTATGACCTAGAGAGAGATGATGGAGTTACTATATTTGGTGCCTACCGACCAGGTTGCGCTATTAGTGTTATACCGGCAGGGGGCTTATTGCTTTCCCAGGAGGCAGCGGCCGGCTGCACATGCTCGTATCCGGTCCGGTGCTCATTGGCTTTAAAACGCAAGCCAAACAGAACTCAACCCTGGGCGGTCTTTGTTACACCCGGCAAGCTCAGTCCAGTTAAGCATTTTGCCGTTAATTTCGGTGCCTCAGCGGACATGAAGGATGATGATGGAACTGTGTGGTTCGGTTATCCAAATCCGAAAACCAGTTCGTATAACCACTTCCCCAATTACGGCGTTAAGTTTGATCTTAATGCCAAGACCTTACCTGGAATGGGATATTTCAATCATGACTTCAAAGGCGTTTACATAGCTGGCACAAACAAACCCTGGTTGTTTACATCCGGCTGTCAGGGTATGACACGTTGCGAAGTGCCGCTGAATGATAATGCTG
>JAVVFI010000619.1:0-519 GCA_032250555.1 Sedimentisphaerales bacterium | reverse complement strand
CTGTAATTCTGGAAGGTGTATTACTCATTAAGCAATTTCTCCGCCATTACGACATTCCCTAATTTATCCCTGATTAAACGCAAAACCTCTCAAAAAACTCCCAAAAACTAAAAATTACCACCAAAAATCTTTAATATCAATCAATTTTCGACAAAAAACACTAAAAACAAATTTATCCTGAGTTTATCCGAGTTTATCCCCGAGTGCTGCTAACTTGGCGCGAACAGGGGAAGAGTTGCTCACCTGACTTGCAACAGGGGAATGTTAGCTGACTTGCTTTGGAGTTTATCCCCGAGAGCTGCTCCCTTGGCCTATAACAGGGGATCGGGGACCAAAAACTTGTCGCGGCGTAGCCTTGAGCGAAGCCGGATCAACCAAAATCCCCCTGTCTTCAGTCGTCCGTCTTCCGTCCTCAGTTTTTCCAATTCTCAATTCTATCTTTTCACCCAAAATCCCCATTTCTCCATTCTCAATGCGAAATACGCTTCACAAGATACGAGATACTAACGAAACTTCGAG
>JAVVFI010000618.1:0-521 GCA_032250555.1 Sedimentisphaerales bacterium | reverse complement strand
CCTCTGGGGCCCCGAACGATTTTTCTCGGTCGTCCGAAACGCAGATTGTACCTACGCATTTCCCAGAAGAGCCAAAAAAGCAACCACAAATCTCAAATCCACGCAATACGCATCACGCAATACTCAATACGAACGAAAATTCGAAAACGAGGGACGCGCCCTGTTTTCTTAGATGACATTGACCATCTGGTCTGCTAATCTGGTGTTATGCCAAGAAGCTCTCGAATTTAACCTCGATGTTAGCTCACTTGCTTTGGAGTTTACCATCGGGTGTGCCTATATGTTTTTTTGCCGGGGGTCGAGGACTAAACAAATACCACCAAACTTCCAAATCTCGAAAAAACGCCAATATTTCAACAAAAACCACTCAAAAACCACCAAAAACCAGCAAAATCAAGCACATTTTCACCCAAAATCCCCATTTTCTATCTGTTCCCCATGTCTTTTGCTCGTATGCACATGTGCTCTTATGCCTGCTGAAAACACCTTTGAAGCTGTTTTCAGTCAAAATCGCTCACACC
>JAVVFI010000617.1:0-525 GCA_032250555.1 Sedimentisphaerales bacterium | reverse complement strand
TGTATTGGTTCAGCGTGAATTGGACAAATCCCCTTCACAGTTAAGAGACTTTTCCTGCCTTCGGCAAGGAGGTTTTTTTAGGCATAAGAAAGCTCTGAATTGTCTCTGGCCTTTGTAAAACGGGACGGCAGGTTTATAACTGCCATCCCAACGACAATTCGTCGCCTTCGGTTGGTTATCCCTGGCAGGCTGCTCCTCAGCAGAGCCTGCTTCCGTTTGGCCAACCAATGGTATTGTTGCAGCTTCTTCGATCACTGTCAAGCTTCTTTTCATTACGACGCTTTCCTTTTGGTTTTGCGTATTTCTCTGGCAGCGGCGAGTTTGGCATCCCGCTCAGCAAGGATTGTTTCGGCACGGCCTTCGAGCTTGTCGTTCGGCGTAATATAGCCGATCGCACTGTGCCAGTGCTCGTGGGCCTTTAGAGGCTGTTGAAAGCCGGTGCCTTTTTTCGATGGCTTACGATTCCAACGTCGCAATAAGCCTGCGCCTGCCAATACGCGGTACACACTGGAAGGGCTGACAGCT
>JAVVFI010000616.1:0-526 GCA_032250555.1 Sedimentisphaerales bacterium | reverse complement strand
AATTTCTGTCCAGATCTATTGTATTAATGTTTTTGTTGAGATATACTAAAAAACATCAAGGGATATATCTATAAGCAATTATTTCCAGACTTGAATTCTTAAAAGTCGATACATTGCTAAAACCCATTGAGATAATATGTGCCCGTAGCTCAGTTGGATAGAGCAACGGATTTCTAATCCGTAGGTCATAGGTTCGAATCCTATCGGGCACACCATTAAATTTTGAACGATAATCCACTCTTAAATGGGTGGTTTTTTTACATGCAATTTGTAAAGATAGAAGCTAATTTTTTGCTATTGTAATTACAAAGTTAGTTCTTTATACTTCACTTTAAGTAGCTCTTATAGATTTCATAAACCAAAGGAAGTACTATGCGATGTTTGATTCGCGGGGCTTTGTTGGGGACATTTTTTTTCTTTTGTTCATTCTTGCATTCTCAAGTAGATATTCATGAACAATGCAGCTACCAAATACAATATGATCAGTTTGGAAAACCAAGTAAGGTATGTATAGAAGCATATCGAG
>JAVVFI010000615.1:0-528 GCA_032250555.1 Sedimentisphaerales bacterium | reverse complement strand
CGACCTCGCCCACACCTATCTTTATCTGATGGGTTACAACGCGCCCGAGGCCGCTCTGCTCAAGGAAGGCTACAGCGATGACGAGTTCTGGGCGGCCTATCAGAAGATGACCGACGCCCTGCGCCCCTGGACCTTCGACTTCCACGTCGCGCAGAACGACGGCACCGTGCACGGCACCGGCAGCCACGACAAGACCGGCCGCCACTGCCCGGCGAACGATCCGAACGGCAAGCTCGATATCGCGAAGTGCTCCACCTACTGGCTCAAGGATGCCGCCGCCCGCGGCATGAAGCACATCTGCTGGGATGGCTGCATGTTCCCCAACGAGACCCTCGAAAGCCCCGACACCTGGAACGAGGTGCTCAAGGCCATGATCGCCGTCGACGAGGCCCTGTAAGGAGTTCCCCGAATCCATCACAAACCCGCCACCCACGGCTCATCATGCCCATTCTCCCGGACAAACTCCACGAATACCCCCAACACGATGTCATCGATGGAGGATCGGATTCGATTCTCGATGACTGCCTC
>JAVVFI010000614.1:0-543 GCA_032250555.1 Sedimentisphaerales bacterium | reverse complement strand
CTTCTTCTGTACTAAATCTTCGGGTGGATAGCCGCAAACAGCCATCTCCGGAAAGACCAGCAAATCCACATCAGACCGAACCGCTCCGGCATAGATTTCACGCATCCTCCGGGTGTTGCCGGCTAAATCACCCACCACTGCGTTGAATTGTCCCAATGCGATACGCATAATCAATTTCATGCTTTTAGTATCGAATCTACTAACAAAACAAAAAAAACGGAGAGGGCGGGATTCGAACCCGCGGTACTCTTACGAGTACACTGGTTTTCGAAACCAGCTCGATCAGCCACTCCGACACCTCTCCGGGTGGTCTTTTTCTCTTTTGAGAGATCACTCTACTGAGTCGTGGGATTTTTTGCAAGCCTCTTGAAACGAATATCCTGAATCAACGTCTGTCTTAGTGATGAACACTGCATATTATACGACGCTATAGATTGAGGTAGATCCGACTTGCCTATTTATACTCGTTTTGTTAGTGTAAGGTTATGTTTAGCGATTATTTACCAATCAAGTGGACGGTGGAATCCTTGCGCATTGTACGGA
>JAVVFI010000613.1:0-543 GCA_032250555.1 Sedimentisphaerales bacterium | reverse complement strand
ATGGATTCTCTGTCAGCTGCTCCACCGTTTCTTCATCCGTAATGCGCAGCTTTTCTTTTATCAACAAGGCCCCGAGGGCCATGCGAAAAGGTTTTGCCGGCGCGCCCTGGCCCGAGTCAGAAAGCGTCGCGGCGTAAGATTCTTCAAATTCTTCCCAAGGGATCAGCTTCGCCAACTTGATCCAACGATTATTCTGATTGAGGTGACCTTCAAACGGTAGATAAAACTGCTCAAGCTCCAACTGTCGTCGATCTTCGTGGCGGTACATCCTAACCTCCCAAGTGCAAGGGTTTTCGAGTACATTGGCTCTTTTCCTTGCACCTCTCGGGTAGAATTCTACACCTAATTCCTTGCTGTGTAAATTCCTATGAGTTAATCAGGAAGCCCTATATAGAGGGTTGTTTTCCGTCCGATTCTGTCGGATATGGTTCCGGCCGTCAGAGTTCCGGCCGCCCTCAGACCACCGTTTCCGACAGACCGGACCGCCCGAACGGCTGCATCGCCGTCTACGTCCTTCAGTTTGAGGTAAAGAACAAACGAGGC
>JAVVFI010000612.1:0-576 GCA_032250555.1 Sedimentisphaerales bacterium | reverse complement strand
GGTTGTTATTGCCGTCGTATTCTGCGATAACTTTACCGCCGTCATATACATAAGTGGTCTTATCGGTATCGACATCCTTTTGGATACGCCTGCCGGACGGGTCATATTTGTAGGCGGCAGTCTCCCAGGTTGGTGCCGGAAGTGGAGGCGAGCCTGACCACTGGACACAATCCACCCAGCCGCAATCTTCACCGGCATAAGTACCGTCGCCTTCTTTGGCATACTGCCAGAGGAATGAGTGAGTACCGGGACCGGAGACATTATACGTCATCTGGTGCCAGTGCATGTTTCCACTAATCCGTCCGGTAAGGAAATAAAAAAATTGGAAATATTTTATTTTTGTTTTTGAGAGTGTGCGTTTTTGACTGAAAACACGGACCCATCGCGAATTGTATGGGTTGAAACCGGAGAGTCGGGAACAGGCGGTGGTTCGGAAGAGTAGTTTTTTCGCGCCGCTTGACAAAATGCGTGAAGTCAATTAGAGTGTCTTAATCGATTTGGCTTCATTGTGAATACCGATATTGAGGAACGAGCTATCCTGGGGCAGTGAAAGAATCATTACGGAGCATAATATAT
>JAVVFI010000611.1:0-607 GCA_032250555.1 Sedimentisphaerales bacterium | reverse complement strand
CCAGGGCCTCCATTACTGCAGATGAGATAGCAGGTGAGGCCGAATTCTTCAGTTTCGGTACCAATGACCTGACCCAGACAACGTTCGGCTTGAGTCGTGACGATGCAGGTAAGTTCTTACCCTATTATGTGGAGCACGGCATACTTGAGATCGACCCCTTTGTAGCAATCGACCAGAAAGGTGTGGGACAGCTCATCAAGATCGGGGTTGAGAAGGGGCGGTCGACCAGGCCGGACCTGAAGGTCGGTATCTGCGGCGAACACGGCGGCGAACCCAGCAGTGTGATATTCTGCCATAATATCGGGCTGGATTATGTAAGCTGCTCGCCATTCAGGGTTCCTATTGCCAGGCTGGCTGCGGCCCATGCTGTGTTAAAGAAGGATGAATAGCATTAACAAAAATGTTAATGCCTTTGAAGGTAAATCCTATATTGAAGGAATATCATGCCCGAGATTATAGAATGCGAATCTGGAACGCATCCAGTTGTGGATGCCCACGGCCAACCCCTTGAGGTAGGAAGCCCTGTACGGTATGGTGGGACAGGTACTACCGGTCATGTAACCGAGATCATCTGTGATTCTGAAGGTGCATGGGCAATTATCGATAC
>JAVVFI010000610.1:0-612 GCA_032250555.1 Sedimentisphaerales bacterium | reverse complement strand
ATCCTGATACTTGCCACGTTCCTTCCGCTGTAGGGCATTAAAAAGGGACTTTGCTTCCACACCGGGATTGGTTTTAAGAAAGTCTTCGGCCCATGCCCAATCTTCAGCAAAGGCGTCCTCGTGAGTCGCCCAATCGTGAGGACGGCAGCATTGACTGGGCAAAACGCCGGACCGGAGGTACTTTCGGGCAGTTTTAGTGCTCATCCCGGCAGCATCCGCCGCCTGATAGAGGTGTTCGTATCGGTTCTTCATCTGAAACAATCTCCTTACCTGTTCGTCTGTAACCATCTGATATCTCCTAACTTAAGGAAATTCAGATAGTTTATTGTATCTGACTATCGTCCGGAAACTTTAATTGTCGCCGGAAGGTAAGAATGATTGTCGCTGATCACTTGTGCAGGAGATTCGGAAATGTCGTCCTGGGTTTAGGATAAATCGCCATCAGACTCATCGTTCGCATCAATCTTCGCACCCGTTTAGGGTTAACGATTGTCTTATGCTTTAAGGCAATATGGTCAACCATATCTAACACGCCAGTTGTCGGATGCTCTGTATACTGCCTGTCGATCCAGTCCATCAACTGTAAATCAAACTCGCTTTGCGGTACGTGCT
>JAVVFI010000060.1:0-18263 GCA_032250555.1 Sedimentisphaerales bacterium | reverse complement strand
TTGGCTTACTCCCTTTCGTCCAACTTTCGGCCCTTTTTTTCATTCTAATTTCTTCCCCTACCGCAGAAGCTTTTACATTTGTAAGCTTGCTTTAATACAACTGAGTGTGTTATAATTACGGCAGATAAGCATACTAACGAGGACCATCATCTCCGGTATAAGTTGTTGGTTTGCAAAAAACCTTCTTTAAACAAGAAGGAGAACTGTCATGCACAAGCAAAAAGGTTTCACGCTAATAGAGCTTCTGGTAGTCATCGCCATCATTGCAGTACTAATGGCCATCCTCATGCCAGCACTGAACCGGGCCAGGGAACAGGGCAGACGTGCCGTTTGCCTTAATCATCTAAAAACACTGACACTTGCCTGGGGGATGTACGCCGATGAAAACGACGACAGGATTGTCAACGGCGAAGCCTATTGGGCCCCTTCCGCCGATCCTTCCGCACCCGTGCCCACATCGGGTCCCCACAAGGGCGAGCAATACTGGGTAGGTAACGACTGCGCTTCTGGTTTCAGCCAGGGAGAGCAGCGACCGATTGAAATACAAAAGCAGGCTATTAGGGCCGGGGCACTTTTCCCGTACTGCGCAGCCGAAAAAGTGTACCGGTGCCCGACCGGCGTTCGTGGCGAAATGCGCACGTACTCCACAGGCTATGGTATGAACGGTTGTTTCGATGCCGCTGGGACGTATGAAGGTAACCGGGGAGTGAGAGTTGGCAAGACAGTATTGATGGTGAAAAAGAGGTCAGAAATCATCGCCCCCGCTCCCGCCTATAGACTCGTCTTTCTTGATGAAGGACAGATCAGTCCCGATAGCTATGCGATTCATTACACAGCCCCAAGATGGTGGGACCCGCCCTTTGTCCGACACGGTGACGGAACGAACGTCGCTTTTGCTGACGGCCATAGCGATTACTGGAAGTACAGAGCACCAGAAACGATAAGAGCGGGAAAAATGGCAACCCTGCAGTATAATTATACCCCTACTACCGAAGAGGGCATCGCCGATGTTCGCAAAATGCAGGAAGCAATCTGGGGTAGAGTCGGATACTAACCCATCCCCAAAACCCGAATTGTACAACTATGTATTCTGTTTCTAATTGTTTGCGCCCTCTACTCGGTAAAGATGAACGTCCCAAGCCTCGAAGCTATCACTAAAAACACCATCATTTGAAAGAATCGTTCGATTTTCACCGAGCACTTCTACGGTTCTGTCGCCTTTCAGAGTCGGTATGAAAAAACTCGCATTCGTCGAACCGTCCCTCATGCCCACAGCAAAAAGATATTTCGCGTCTTGATACTCCCTCGTTATAAAAGCTACTGGAACATCTTCGTTATCAGATGATACACTCAAGTCACCATCGATAGTCGGACTGTTTAATACCGGCGCAAGGGCATTAATCTGTTTATTTATCTCAGTAACCGCCGAAAGCATTTCCTCGTCGCTCAGAAGTGCCGATTCATTGAATATAGGCTGCCATTCATGGACAAAATATATTATTCCCATCGAACCGTGAATGATAGACATCCACACCTCGCATTTGACTTGCTTGGGAGTAGCTTTTGTTTGTTCATTATTTATTCGAGTACATTCGATACAGTTCCACACCACTTTTTTCCCATCGGTCCATTTCTTCAGGCGTTCGACGCCTTTTGCAACGTACCATAGATTACCGGCAACCTGAGAATTCGAATGAACGACAGGATAGATATCGAACGAGGCAATATCACAACCCTTAACATATTCGAGATAATCCTCAGGATGGTTTGTGCGAACACCGCGACCGTACCAACCATCCCAGGCCACACCCTGACTCAGGTTCAGAAACACCGGCCGGGTGGGATCAACTGTGCGGATAAGATCATAGTCATCAATTATTTGTTGTGAGCTAATCGGCGGTCCGTACCCTTTTCCCTCTCCAAGGGATTGGGCATTGTCCGGCTCATCCCCATGCATCCAGCCTATAATAGCAGGTTCATCTATATATTTAAGAGCCAGTTCGTTTTGCCGGCATATGACTTTCATACCAGCGGTTTTCAACTCTTCAAGCTGATCTTCCGTTGGCCCTTCCCAGAGACCAACATACGTATTAAAACCGGCCATGCGATACTTTGATGCCTTGGCCGGATTTTGCAGCCATACAGCAATAGGAAAAAAGTCCGCGCTGTGTGATGGGCCATTCTCCCATTTTACATAAGGACTTGTAAGATAGGAACCGCCTGGACACAGGTTAATCTCATCAATAAATACAATGTCCCTGTCGTCACCGGCTTGTCCTGAACTTGTTCCATCTCCGAATCCAATAGTGCACTTTTTAACAGAACTCAAGTCAACGCCCGCATCACTGAACTGACCAAGAGCAAAAGTCCACAGACGCCACGTATCAGACTGGCAAGCATGAGTGAATGGATGCTCAACCTTCAGGCTTTGGCCGGTGGCATCTTCCAGTATTAAATACATCAAGTGCTCGTTATTTTCTTTTTCACCGACAAAAGACAACGACAAGGCCTCTACACCATGAGCCGTCCAATCCTGAGGGCTTTCAAATGTTCGTGTAGCCTCCGTAAAGAAGGGTTCAAACTGATTTTGCAATTCAAAGCGTATAGAATTATTGCCTCCGGCATCCTTCGCAAGAAAGACGTAATCCCAATCGGCAATGTTATCAACCCATGCAGCCATAAGACCAGCGTCGTCTATATAAGCATCAAAGTCCTCTACGCTCATGCAATCAGCAGCGGTAAATGTCCAGGTATGGCCGGTGACAATGCCTGATGGACCAATCTGATCGACCCGCCATTCGTAAGTTTGGCCGAATTCAAGTGCCCCGGGATCAAAGGAAGCTCCTTCCGGCGCTATCTCAATCTTTTCCATAGCTCCTTTTTTACCGAACCACAAATCACGCGAAGTCGCAAATTCCGCCTCAAGCCAGCTAAAGTCGGCATCAATAGACACATCTGCTGCACCATCAGCAGGGCTGGGATTCACCGCCGCCGGACCATCTGAAACAGAAAAGATATCATCAAATGTAGTATGGTAACCTGCCGGCTCTTCATTTTCATTTTGTGCGAAGACTGCGCTTTTACCATCAAGAAAAACCTCATCATGAACATCCGGATCTTCCCACGGGTCGTTACCGTTGGTGTCCACCATTGTCGCAGTCTTCACTACCAATGGGCCGCCTTTATATTCATAGAGACTACCTGTAACATACACGGGACCTGAACCGACAACATCCAGTTCAGCATAGTAGCTCCTTTTATGGTTGAGGCCCGGTGCAGCAACTTCCAATCCCAATGCCACTTCGTTCCTCATGATATTTTGCATATTGACTACCTTCTCAATATCGATTCTCATGTTGGCAGGACCGTCTTCCCAGTTTATGTGCATTACATAGACCTGAGGTGTAAACAAGCCAGGTGCAACCCCGGTTACTGAGCCATCCGGATCAATAACATAGACCGCCCTTGCGATTAAACCGTGGTGAGCCCGGGAAGCATCGCCGGTAACATTTACGATAGCTCCGACACGGACATCGGTAAAGACTTCATCGGCGCCGAATCCGGCACCGAATGCCGAGCCGCCAGCTCCAGCCGAAGTACTCTCATCCAGGCTTAAGTATTTATTGCCATTCGGATCTATCTCAATGGTATTTGTGAACGTTTTGGCCACATCCGGAAAAGGAAGGAATTGCCAGGTTGCCAGGTCAAGCTCGTCGCCGTCGAAACTTTCCGACCAGTTGGCCTGTAAAGTACCGTTTACTACCAAACCTGCCACTATAAAAATTACTACTGATTTTGCCAATTTAGACATAATTGCTCTCTCCTTCTTAAAGTTAAAAAGAAAAACGCATGGATAATAATCTTCACATCCACTATTGATATTTGGTTCAGAGGATATTTTATGAGTTGTCACTACCTCCTTCCTTCAAAAGACAACTATCAACTACTGCCTGAAATGTAAGAAACTTGATCCCTCCTGTCAAATAAAACCAGCAAGCCAAAACCAGCTACACTCGCCCATATGAATCGAACAGGAAAGTCTCTTACACCAGCACAAGCTTCATTAACTCTATTTATACTAAATTAACAGCTTGTTCGTCAAGGAAAACTTATACAATGCCACTATCGGACAAACGCTTAAACAACGTCCAAAATAATGCATTTACCAACAATATCACCTGTCTAATAGATTTCTTAGTTTGTTTTGGTGAAGGCCGGATCGCAACGGAGAGAAATCATTGTGTTAATTTAAGAGCGAATTCAGCAGAAAGGCGTCTGCCGTTCAGGCACTGGCACGTTACCTGCAATATATAGCTTTGGTTGACATCCAGTTCAAAGGGCAAATCGAATTCGTAAGCCCTTAAAAAATCCCGCCAGTATTCATGATTTACAGCCGGCTCGGTTAAGTCAATATCCTGCCAAATAACGGCCCTCTTCCCCTTTGGTTCAGCCGAGCGCAAAGCCCTTTGGTATAATTCAAAGCGAAAGATTCCCGGTGATTTTATCTGAGAACCAAAAGAATCAATCAAGCTGACGTATGGCTTTATACTAATCTGCCGGACATTGCCGGTATTGAAAAATTCGGTTAACGGCATAATATTGATTCTGTCGGGGGCAAAACGAGAATAAGCAGAAAGTTTATTAAGATCATCAGCGTTCGATGTACGCCCTGAACGTCCCATCAACTGTCCGCAACCGGCAGCGGCTAAAAGAAATATAAACAACAATATCCGGAACACCACAGCAGAAATCTTCATAAATTATTAATCCTCGTCAAGCATATGACCAAGGCGGCTTTTTTTCGTCTTCAAATAATTAATATTGTGTTTACTCGGCTCAGCCTTTAACGGTATCTGCTCAACAATCTTAATGCCATAAACCTCAAGACGATTAATCTTTTTCGGATTGTTTGTCAGGATGCGTATTTTTCTGAGTCCCAAATCACGACAGATTTGAGCTCCGATTCCATAATCGCGTTTGTCGGCCATAAATCCCAGCTCCAAATTTGCATCAACAGTATCAAGTCCCTGCTCCTGAAGTTTATAAGCTCGTAGCTTGTTTGACAGACCGATACCTCTTCCTTCCTGACGCAGATAAATCAAAGCACCTTTGCCAGCCTCTTCGATCATCTTCATTGCGGTTATCAACTGATAGCCGCATTCGCACCTCTGTGAATGAAACAAATCGCCGGTCATACATTCCGAATGTACCCTGACCAGGAGCGGCTCATTGTGCTCTATGGGATTTCCGTTGTCGTCGAGCTGCCCAACACCGCCTTTGCATAAAGCCAGATGCGGCTCGGCCGAAGTTATGCTCTCATAGCCAATGAGAGAGAATTCTCCGTAGTCGGTAGGTAAATTAACGGACTCGAGGCGCTTGATCTGACTTTCTCGCTGGAGACGATATTCTACAAGCTTGGAAACCGAAACAATTTTAAGATTGTGCTTTTCACAGAATTTCAGCAGCTCGGGCACTCGTGCCATCGAGCCGTCTTCGTTCATAATCTCACAGATGACACCGGCGGGCTTGAGAGAAGCAAGACGCATCAAATCAATTGCACCTTCTGTCTGGCCAGCCCGAACCAATACACCTCCGTCACGGGCACGGAGCGGAAATATGTGCCCCGGACGCACAAGGTCATTCGGCCTGGCATTATCTGCAATAGTCGCCAGAATCGTCTGCGCCCTGTCTGCGGCACTTATGCCTGTGCCTATCCCTTTGGCGGCATCAATACTGATAGTAAATGCCGTTCCGAATCGTGCGGTATTTTCAACGGTCTGTTGATATAAGCCGAGCAAATCACATTTTTCGGCCGTGAGGGGCAGACAAATAAGACCCCGGCCATACGTTGCCATAAAATTAATAATCTCTGGTGTTACCTTCTCGGCAGCGCATAGAAGGTCGCCTTCGTTCTCACGGTCTTCGGCGTCAACAAGAACAATCATCTTGCCAAGACGAATATCTTCCAAAACTTCGGGGATTTCACTAAATTGTACAGCCACTTTTTTATCTCATAATTAACATTTTATGTTTGGAGTTTCTATACTTACAACCAGTTCTAAATACCATTAACTAAGAGCCATTGTTCATCAGGCTTTGTTCATATTGCTCAATATATCGACTTCCGTTGCGAATGTAAATAAGGGTTGCCAAAATAGCAGTACCCGCAGCCGACCACCACAGGATCCGCAGGAACCAAATCCAGCCGGGTAAAACACCTGAAACCTCAGGAGCAATCAGGATCCCCGCCACCATAGACAACTGCAGCGCAGTAGCGAGCTTTCCGATAAACACAGGAACGATATGAATCTTTGAAGTAATAAAATAAACAATAAGAAAACCGATAAGCAAAAACAAATCTTTGCCGATTATCAAAACCACAACTGTCGGCGGCAGCAGGAAATCCTGTACATGACCCCGCTCTGATGCCAACAACAAACAAGCACTGGTCATAAGCAGTTTGTCGGCAATCGGGTCAAGAAACGCTCCGAGCTTAGTAACCTGCTTTTTTATGCGAGCCAGATAGCCGTCAATGGCGTCGCTAATCGCCATAACCAAAAATATTAAAATTGAAACATAGCGCATTGCGTTCTGTACGCCGGTACTAAGCGCAGAATCATTTATCTTCAACATAAAGCTGACAAAAGGAGCTATCAACAATATCCTGAGAATCGTAATGCGACTGGCCCAACTCAGCTTCATATTTATACCATTTACTATTAATGACCAATTATCGTCCTTTTAGTCGTAAATATTATCAGGCCAAGAAGACAACAACAGCAACAACTTCCTTCATAACGGGACTATATTAAAGGAAAGATTGGTATTTGGCAAGAGATAGATTGGTTATACAAAAGATAGATCCCGATGAATTTTGACTATCAGTGACAAAGCGACTATTCCGATTAGCAGCTGCAATCGCAGCATGGTTGACCGCCGCTGAAAATTCCATTTAAAACCGCAGCCGCGCAACCCACTCCCGATTTAACATTAATCGCCTCTACCGGGCAATTGAGGCCGCACGCCCCGCATTCCATACATAAGTCCACATCTACAATAGCAGCTTTCTTTTCCTTCATTTCAAAAACTCTGTGAGGACATACAATAGCACACAAACCACATCCGATACATTTTTCAGTATTCAGCTCAAGAGTAACTACATTCTTAATATATGTCTGTCCCTTCATATTCCACTCTCTCTAAATAAACCTGCTTGTAATCCACATTCCCATCCCGAGTATCACAGCAATAACCTGCAGCGGCACAGCTATGCGCATTTCTTTTTTTACCCCGGACAGCGAAGTATATGTTGACGCCCCCGTGAAATTCATCGCAAGAAAGGATGATACTATAGAAACCAGAAATATCCACCCAACAGTCTCAAGCCAGCCCCCTGTAAGCTTAAATAAAAATAAAACCGCCGCGACAACAAGGCCAACTGAAAAACCCTTAAATGAAAAACTCCTTCCGGGCAGCCACGGCAGCAGTAACGGAGCAATTACCGCTCCGCTTAAAAATGCGACAAAAATATTTAATACCGAACGAAAACCATGACTCATTAATAAATCACGCGAATATCCGCCTACGCCAATACCCGACAAAATAAATAAAACCATCATTATTAAAATCATATATTTCCCACCCATAACAAATTCAACAGGTGTCAAAACCAATCTGTCATAAAATGAAAAATGCACCTGACGCATCTGCTGCGAAGCTTTCATACCGGCTTTAATAAAATCAATTATATCACAGGCACGGACGGGGCCGTAAATTACTGAGAAACCACAATGTTTCTTAACATCGTGCGCTGCTACTCCGGGAGCTCCAAGTTGAGGCAAAATAATTTTGCGGTGGTTAACAATTTTCTCAAGTTCCACAAGGCCGATACGATGTACTATTTCATCAGTACCGAAAGTTCCTTTACCGGCTGCACACCATACATTAATTCCTTTAGTATCCAGCACAATTATCCAGGCATCAAGCCCCTCCAACTCTTTGCGAAGAGCATCAAAACTCAACTTATAATTTGCTGAAACAAGAACAACCGATTCACCATCGGGATTACCCACCGCATAAATCCCCGGCTCCACGATATATTTCATGCGCCTGATACTTAAGCGAACTCTCCAGGCGCCCAATCGGTCCGCAAAACATAGTTCCGTCGGCACTCGCGGAATCTCCCGGCCGTTATGTACTACGGATGATGAATTGTGTATTTTTTCAGCCATTATTTCCCACTGGTCATATACAGACTAAAAATTAAAAAAGGCGTCAATAGCAGCGGTTTGCTTTAACTATAACAGTGACTATGTTAAGGGATAAATTTGTATTTAGCAAGAAATAGTTCGGACCAAATTAGGTAGAGAAACCCTTCATGGCATAAATAACTATGACAGTAGAAAGCTGGTAACATCGTCAATTGAGCATTACCGCTTTTATTGATACAAGCTTCACTGGAATGGATAATTAGTACTTATTCTTTATCAAGGCCAAGTCCGCGGCCTGGATTCCCCTTCGATTTACCCTTAGCCTTGCCTTTACCCTTCTTCTCGATTCGAAGCCCTTTCGGTAACTCCCCATACGATATAGTTTTCCACGGACCTTCTAAATTAACGCCTATTTCCCATTCGATTTCGCCCAGACGGTAATAATGGCCCTTGAAGTAGTAATGGTTGGGAAAATCAATGACAACATAGATACCGCGACCCGAATCGTAAACAAGCTCAACACCCTGGTATTTACGTCGATAACCATGCGCCGGGGCGTGCGGAGGAGGTCCGGGTTTACGTTCATATCTTCGTTCGTATCTTGGTTCATATCTCGGCCCTGAACGTGTACCAATCGAAAAACTCCTGCATGAGACAAGCGTAAGCGATAAACAAGTCAAAACGACCACCGATAATATCTTAAATTTCATAATTAATTCCTCGCATTATTTCATCAGGCATTTACCCGTAAAACAGTTATACCTATATAAAATATATATAATAAATTCAGAACATATCAATAATTTGCTGAAAAAAAAGATAAATATCGAAACATTTTCCTGACCGAATTTATTTGATGTAAACCACCGTAATGATACAATCAAGAGATAACGTTGAAAAATTACCTGTCAAAGCATTATAGCGGACTTTTAAGAGATTTAACGTGAGCAGTCCATACGCATTAATTTATCATGACCTGGCGGTATTGCTCGATGCAGGAGTGCCGACACTAAGGTCCCTTAATATAATCAGCGAAGGATTAAAAGGTCGTCTGAAAATAATATTTTCCAACTTAAGTGAATCAGTATCCAAGGGTAATACATTTGCTGATTCGATGGCCAAACATCCGAAAGCTTTTGCCAGACTGGATATAACGCTCGTAAAATCAGCGGAACTTTCAGGCGAATTACCCAATTGTTTTAAGATGCTCTCCAAATGGTATGAATTTAAACAACGAATAAAAGGAATTCTGATTTCCGGATTTATGCTGCCGTTTATGATTCTTCATATTATGGTCTTTATTGTTCCCATGCCAGCACTGGTTTTAGGCAAAACCAGTATTTCCGAATACCTGATAGACATCGCAATAACATTAGGCTCCCTTTATTTGTTTATTGGAATATCATTGGCCCCTTACCACTCCATGCCGGATAAAGGCATTTTCCGACGGCTTTTGGATACTCTGTCACTGAGAATACCAATTCTTGGTCTGGCTATTCGAGAGCTTTCAATATGCAGGTATTGCCGGGGCTTTAGCATGCTATATAAAGCCGGTTTGCCAATAGCACAATGCGCAACACAAGCCACCGAGCTGACAGGAAACTTAATCATAGCGGATATATTTAAAGGCGCTTCGGTAAGTATAGAAGCAGGGAATTCAGCTTATGAAGGATTTTCCCGCAGATTACCATTAGACTATCTCAACCTCTGGCAAACCGGAGAGGAGATAGGCGAACTTGACAAGATGTCTGACAAGATAGCCGAAATTTCCGGCGACAAGGCTGAACTGTTGTTCACTGAATTTGCCAAGTGGCTGCCGAGACTGCTTTATGCCTTGATCTGCTTAGTAATGATTATTCAAATATTCAAGCAGTACGGAGCAATGCGTTCCTCATATAATATTCCTTGATAGAAAATACCACGATGATATAATTGCCGAGATTTATTAAGGACAAAATATGGCTGTACTAAATGTTAATATCGACCACGTAGCAACGGTGCGACAGGCACGCAAGACCGATGAGCCGGACCCTGTCTGGGCGGCGGCCGAATGCGAACTGGCCGGGGCAAACGGAATAACCATACACTTGCGTCAGGACAGAAGGCATATCTGCGACAGGGATGTCCGGTTGTTAAAAGATACGGTTGCATGCAAATTGAATCTTGAAATGTGTATGGCTGAGCCCATAGTCAAGATCGCCGAAGAAATTCGGCCCGACCAGGTGACTTTAGTACCCGAAAAAAGAGCCGAGCTGACCACCGAAGGCGGTCTGGACTGCCATAAATACAAAAGACGTCTCGCTGAGGTTGTAAAAAGAATGCATAAGAAACGCATCCTCGTAAGCACTTTTATCGCACCCGATAAAGAGCAAATAATTGCTTCAGCCCAGACCGGCTGTGACGCCATAGAACTGCATACCGGCATGTATGCAAATGCCGTCAGTCAAAGAGCAGTCAAACAAAAACTGAACGAGTTGCAGGCCGGTAAAAACCTGGCAATGGAAAATAAACTGATTGTTCATGCGGGACATGGACTGACATATCGTAATATCGAAGGCGTAGCCTGCATTACAAATCTTTGTGAATTCAATATTGGGCACAGTATTATAGCACGGGCGGTCTTTGTGGGAATAAGACAGGCAACAGCGGAAATGATAAGACTGATAGACAAATTCGGTTGTAGTTCATAAAGGAGCAAAATAATGTTTACAGGGGCAATGGTGGCGCTGATTACACCTTTTCAGGAGGGCGAAATCGATTTTCAAACGCTGGATGAGCTGATTGATTTCCAATTAGCCAACGGCATAGACGCAATAGTTCCGGTAGGAACGACCGGCGAATGCCCAACATTAAGTCCAGATGAGCATAAACAGGTCATCGAAAGAGTTGTCCAGGCTGTTGGCGGACAAGTCCCTGTAATTGCGGGTGCCGGCTCGAACAGCACCGCGGAGGCAATTGACTTTACCGAATTTTCAAAAAAGGTAGGCGCTGATGCAACTCTGCAGGTCGGACCGTACTATAACAAACCCACGCAGGAAGGTTTTTACCAGCATTTCAAAGCGATAGCAGAGGAGGTTGACCTGCCCATGGTATTATATAACATACCCGGTCGATGTGCTGCAGGTATGACACCGGAGACTATCGCGCGCTTAGCAGAGCTTGAAAATATTGTCGCAGTTAAAGAAGCGACCGGCAGCCTTGACCAGGCAAGCGAAATTGCCGCTCGATGCAATATAACCATCATCTCTGGTGATGATTCTCTTACCCTGCCCTTAGCTTCAATCGGCGGTAAGGGTGTTATCAGCGTAGTGGCGAATATCGTACCCGCTGATGTTAAAGCAATGACCGATTTAATCCTGGAAGGTGATTTGGTCACAGCGAGACAATGGCACAAAAAGCTGTTTACGCTGTGTAAAAGCATGCTCACATTAGCGACCAATCCGATACCGATAAAGGCGGCGATGGCGATGCTGAATATGGCTTCAGAGGAACTGCGGCTGCCTATGACACCTCTGGAAGAGGATAAAAAAGTCATCCTGAAACAAACATTGGAAGACTACGGGCTCCTAAATTAAAGACATCATCCACGATGTGATTACAACTATACTGTATATAGATGTAATAATAGTTGTTTTGATACAAAAAAAAGCAAAAGCTGAAAACAACGCGAAATATCTGCATTCAGCTTTTCAGCCACTGCTGAGCCTGCTCATAGGTCTTGAGTGTAGCTGAAATCATCTCGCTGACAGTGTGATTATCTTTTAAATACTGCTGTGCCGTTTTGGCGATTTTACGTGCAAAATCATGCTTGTTTAACAAACGTTGAAGCGTACTTACTATACTAAGCTCATCTTCAGGATCAAAGATTACAGCGGTTTGGCCATCGATAATCAAATCATCCACGCCACCCCTACAGGCTGCAACAACAGAACCTACGCTCATCGCCTCTAATAACAAAGGATCAAAGGAATAGTCCGGCTGGGGCTGTATGAAAATATCACCTGCCCCAAGAAGCGAGCGCCAGGGCTTTAATCTCGGAACGATAGTAACGGTCTGCAAGAGCCCAAGCGCAGCTAACAATGTCCGCAACTGACCTTCGCCACATCCACTGCCGGTTACAATCATCATAAATTCATATCCATCAATCGTAAGATGTCTGATCGCAGTAAATAAATTCTCTATACTGTCCACATTATCCAAAGATTGAGTCATCACGATCGTTGCACATCGGGAAGAATTAGAAAAACATCCAATGTCTTCGACCACAAAAGTGCCTATATTTATCTGCTCAATTCTATCGCCGAAACGAGGAAAGGCTTCGGCAATATCAGAAGCGATACTTTTGGCCGGGGTAATAATGCGTGCACAACGCCTCGGTGAAACAGAAAACCGAACCAACTGTTTTGCGAGGGAATTAACCATCAATACATAAGGCAAATCCAATCGACGAGTTAATCGCCTCGTAAGTAGTGCCATACTCTCGCATAAGCAGTGCAAAACGGTAGGCTTGAACTTTGCAAGCCTTTCAATAAGCAGCCTTCTATTTAAATATTCGACCAGCGGCAGCTCGAAAACAGGGTATTTGATAATCTCAGCGGTGCCGGTAAACATAGAATCCATATCACAGCCCGGCGGACAAACCAGGGCCACCGGTATCGACTCATCAGCCAGACCAACCAACAGGTGCTCTAAGAATATAGAGTATTCGGACACCGTATGTTCCGAAGCAATCAAAGCTAATCGAAGTGATTTCTTTGTGATGTTTTCCGATGCCAAATCCGTTTGCTCCTTGCTCACTGACTTACTACTGTTTCGTATATCCCATGTCGTGTATTGTATGAATAATATTTTATCGTAAAGATGGTTTTTAAGCCACTGTAAATATTGGTAGTCTTGTGTAATGCTTATGCTTGCGGTGTTTGTGTGATTTGTTTTGTCAGTTCCCCCAAAAGGACATGCATTTGAGGATCGGATTTCTGGGCCTGACTTATCTTGCTGCAGGCATGCATAACAGTAGTGTGGTCCCTGCCCCCCAAATGGCCTCCAATTTCTTCGAGGCTGTGCTTAGTTAAATTTCTGGCTAAGTACATGCAAATCTGACGAGGCTCTGTAATGCTCTGGCTTCGTTTTTTGCTTTGCAAGTCTGCAAGACGAACATCAAAATGGCCTGTTACTACTTCAATAATATCAGTGATACTAATATGTCTTGCTGCCGCTTTGATCTGACCTTCAAGAGCTGTTTGAACTAATTCGAGATCGATTACTTTTTCGGTGGTAGTGGCAACGGCATAAATAGTTGTTAACGCGCCTTCCAATTCCCTGATATTTGCATGAACTTTGCGTGCGATATATTCGGCTATTTCATCGGAAATATTCAGACCACGAAGGTGCGCCTTTTTTTGGACGATAGCAACTCTTGTCTCATAGCTCGGGGGATCGACTCTTGTAACGAGACCCCAGTTAAATCTGCTGATAAGACGTGTTTCGAGAGAAGGAATCTTGCCGGGCGGGCTGTCGGCGCTGAGGATAATCTGCTTGCCGTTATTGTAAAGAGCATTAAATGTGTGGAAAAATTCCTCCTGACTGTGCTCGCGTTCTCGCAGAAACTGAACATCGTCAATTACCAGCATATCGACTGTGCGAAACTGGCTTTGGAAGCCGGACAAGTCCCCCTCCTCGATTGCTCTGATAAATCTGTTGACGAAATCTTCACAGCTTAGGAACTGCATAACAGCACTTTTGGATTTCCGTTGAGCTTCGAAACAGACAGCATGTAAAAGATGTGTTTTCCCAAGACCTGAATTGCCGTATATAAAAAGAGGATTGTAGGTATTTCCCGGTGATTGACTTACCGCAACACAGCTTGCATGAGCAAGTCGGTTGCTCGGTCCTACGACAAAATTATCAAATGTATAGTCAGGATGAAGTTTAAGGTTTCCGCTTTTATGTCTCTCGTGCGAAATAGTGCCGACAGAACCGGTTCTGATGCGATGTGAACTGCCGTCGAATTCTCCGGAAGTGCCGACTCCGAAATCTACAGAGACAAGATGGCCTGTTACCTGCTGAGCCGCCCGGGTGAAACTACTTTTGCAATTGTCCTGCAGAAACTGGACTGTCGCCTCATCGGGACAGCCGATCCCGAGTGAACCGCCATCCATATGCAAAACCGTTAAATTATCGAACCACTTGCGGGCGTTAGCCGGATCAAGCGTTTTTGTACGGTCTATTATATCAGCGAAAATGTCTTCAACTTCGCGAACTGCCACTTCACCATCCTTTGTGAATCGATTGTTTTTGTAAAAGATAAATACCCATTAAAACATCCCTGTTAAAAGTTCCCCATTTTACAATTTACCCTCCCCTCGCAAAATTGGGTTTCAATATTTTCACAAAGCCCAAAACTCAACACCAATCAGGCGAGAGCTTATGCTCAATCTTCTATGGGATGGTAGCAGAAAACCTAACTTGAATTGCTCGTTTTGTCAAAGAAAAATATCCAGCTCACAACAAAAAACAAAAAAATGCACACTTTCTCAAAATGTATTATTGATGCCCCGGCCTTTGGCATACTCAGGCAAGTTGAAATTTAAATCATACCTGTACTTGAAATTTTCATAAATCCCGATACTATCAGAGCTGAGCCGTGGTTGTGAGAAGCAAAACGGCAACTTCTAACAGGACCGGAATTGTTTTTTAGCGAAAGGTTGACAGCTATGGGAATTTTTACCAAAACGGCAGGATATTTCAAAGACCGATTAGGCAAAACGCGTAACAAAATCAGCAGTTCACTTTCTTCGGTCCTGTCTCTGGGAAGAAATATCGATGAAAGTCTGCTCGACGAACTGGAAGAAACGCTTATCAGCGATGATATAGGGGTCGAAACAACGGATAAGCTCGTATCAGAGCTGAGAGAAGCCTATCGTAAGAAACAAATCGCTAAGACCGATGATATTATCCCATTTCTCAAAGAGCATATTAAAAGCTACTGGCCGGACCGCGACAGACAACTTCATCTGGCCCAGTCAGGCCCGACTGTTATCCTTGTCGCCGGTGTCAATGGAACAGGTAAAACCACAAGTATAGCCAAGCTTGCATATATATTGAGTCGGAACAATAAAAAAGTTATTGTTGCCGCTTGCGACACATTCCGAGCCGCCGCGGTGGAACAACTGACAATATGGGCTGAGCGTATCGGGGTACAGATTGTCAAGCACCAGGCGGCTTCCGATCCGGCTGCGGTGGCTTTCGATGCCTGCGAGGCCGCCATGGCAAGAGATACAGATATTCTTATTCTCGACACAGCCGGGCGATTGCACACAAAAAAAGACCTGATGAAGCAACTGACCAAAATTCGTGATGTGGTTGCCCGCAAAATACCCGACGCCCCGAACGAAGTGCTGCTGGTTCTCGATGCCACTACAGGGCAAAATGCAATTATTCAGGCAAAATTATTTACAGAAGCGATTAACGTTACTGGAATATTCTTAGCCAAACTTGACGGAACTGCACGAGGCGGAATCGTTATCGCTATTAAAGATATGCTCGATATACCGGTTAAATTCATCGGCCTGGGTGAAAAACCGGAAGATATCGCAGAGTTCGATCCCGATACGTTCGTAGAAGCATTATTTGATTAACAGGGCAAGTTTCTTTCAGGCTGCTTAACATAAGAGAAAGGGTTCGACTATGTCTAAGATTATGTCCGCTGCAAAAGTTCTCCTCCTCTTAGTGTTTCTATTGGGCACAAACGCATGGGCACAAGAGGTACCGTTAAAACCCAAGCAGGTTCCGCTACTGCAGATTATACCTATGCCTTATCATCAGGCCTCTTTTCAGCGTAAGGGTGTGGAAATTACACGATATCATTTCGGCCCAGGCCTTCATAGACCTTTCTTATTTCCAGTAACCGGGCCCTCCGGGTATTCGCTCACTCGTATGGGACATCCGCATGATCCTCAATCACACAGCCACCACAACTCGGTCTGGATTTCCCATAATGATGTTAATGGAACGAACTTCTGGAGTGATAGCGGCAGTGGAAAAATTCGCCATAAACGTATCATTAAAATCGAAGATTCCGGCGAGAGTTCATCCATAATTGCAGAGAACGAGTGGGTAACCGATGGAAACAAAACTCTGCTCCTGGAAACACGCAAAACAACGCTGCTTCTGCTTGATGAATCCGAATGGCTTTTGATTATTGACATGGAATTCAAGGCCATAGATAAAGCCGTTACGCTTGGCAAAACTCCATTCGGAATGATTGGCGTGCGAATGGCCAAAACCATCGGTGTCCACGACGGCGGCGGCAGGATTCGCAACTCCGAAGGAGCAGTTAACGAGAAAGAGATCCTCTGGAAACGAGCTAAATGGGTGGACTATTCCGGAGCTGTTACAAACGAAATAATCGAGGGTATTACGCTATTCGACCATCCGGACAACCCTAACTTTCCCACCTACTTTCACGTCAGGAACGACGGCTGGATGGGCGCTTCACTGACATTCGACGGACCGAAAATAATTTCGCCCAATAAACCTCTGCATCTTCGCTATGGCTTATATATTCACAGCGAAATGAAATCCAATGGCGCTATCGAATCTCAGTGGAAGCAGTTTACCAAGATTGATCCCAAATAATATATTTCACAAAGACCAAGCTATTCTTTAATTAAACGAAAATGCTCAGACTCTGGGATAACCGCCGAGAAATTCGGTCTTCGGCAGGCCGCCTACCAACGGCATTGCATATTCGATAAAGGCATCGGTTACACCATTGCCTTCTTCGTTCATATATTCATCCGGCATTGATTTTGTCTTTTCAGCTACGTTACAAAGCTCGGTTCTGAATAATTCGACTTTATAATCGGCGCCACTGGCCAGACGTCTGATAGCCACTGAACCGTTATCTTCGGTCATAGCAAACTGTACCGCATGGCGGCCGCACCATCGGGCCTCAGCAACATCGACAGAAGACTGAATTCCCGGGAAGCTCCTTTGCAGATAGCCGAAGGTATCAGCGCGAACACGCTTGACGCCAAGATTTTCTTTTACCTGCCCAGCTAAAAAGTCAGCTAAAGCACCTGTGCCGGAAAGCTGTACATTTCCGTGTGCATCGGTTTCCGCCTTCTCGGCCAGTTTCTGGGCCCAGGTAACACCGTCGGTATCGCAGATTCCTTCGCTTACGGCTACTACACATCGATTGAGTTTTTTACAAACGGCGTCAACATCGGCAAGGAATTTCTCCATTGATACGGCTCTTTCGGGAACATAGATCAGATGAGGGCCGTCATCATCCCTTTGCCTACCCAATACCGAAGCGGCAGTTAAGAAACCTGCGTGTCTGCCCATAATCACATCGATTTTGACGCCCGGAAGCGCCCTGTTGTCCAGGTCATCTCCCATCAGGGCACAGGCCACGAACTTGGCCGCTGTTCCGAAGCCCGGACAGTGGTCGGTTACCAAAAGGTCGTTGTCAACTGTTTTAGGGATGTGAAAGGAACGGATGTCGAAGTTTATCTCGTCGGCCATCGTATTGAGGATGTGAGCGGTATTGGCTGAGTCGTTGCCGCCGATATAGAAAAAATAGCGGATGTTGCGCTTCTTAAAGACCTCAAGAATCTTCGCACAATATTCTTTGTCCGGCTTGTCCCTGCTGGTTGCTATAGCTGAAGAAGGCGAGGCCGCTACTACTTCGAGCGTTTCGGCTGAGAGTTTCTTCAAATCGATAAAATCGTCATTGACCATACCTGCTACGGCGTGAATGGCACCGTAGAGATTCTCAATTTCCGGATGTTTTTTTGCTTCTTCGATCACTCCTACCAGGGAGGCATTTATTACGCCCGTTGGGCCGCCTGACTGCCCTACTACTGCATTTGCTTTAGGTGCATCCACCATTTTGTTAAATCTCCATTAAAAATTAACTGAATTTCTCATTTTCGGGCAAATTATACAAACTAAATATGAATAAACAAGGATAATCGAAAAAATGGCTTTGAATTGGCTTTGTTTTTGGCTTTATTGGCTTTGAAATGGGTTTGTTTTGGGTTAAATTGG
>JAVVFI010000609.1:0-628 GCA_032250555.1 Sedimentisphaerales bacterium | reverse complement strand
AAGAAAGGAAATGGACATGGCAAACAATCGCAAAAAGTACTCGGCTGAGGAAAAAGTCAGGCTTCTCCGCCTGCATCTGCTCGAAAAAGAGCCGGTTTCTGACATCTGCGACCGTCACGGACTCAACCCCAACGTATTTTACAGATGGCAAAAGCAGTTTTTCGAGAATGGTCCGGCTGCTTTTAACCAGGCAGGCAATGGACATAAGGATAGACACGCTAAAAAGCTGGAGGAGAAAATCTCTCGGTTGCAGGCCAAGCTGGCCAACAAAGATGAGGTGATCGCCGAGATCATGGCTTCTCACGTGCAACTAAAAAAAAGTCTTGGCGAGGATTGAAGGATTCATGGGCTGAGCCTGATATGCGTGATGAGGTGGTTGACTACGTGCGTTACTGGTCGGGCAAAACCGGCATCAAGGCAACGAAAATGATTCGATGGATTAAAATTACTCGCAGTAAATATTACGATTGGCGATCTCGCTACGGCAAAGTCAATGAGCACAATGCCTGGATTCCGCGAGATTTCTGGCTGGTTGACTATGAGAGGCAGGCGATTATCGACTATTATCACGACAATCCTTTGGAGGGCTATCGCCGGTTATGCTATATGATGATGGATGCTGATATTG
>JAVVFI010000608.1:0-630 GCA_032250555.1 Sedimentisphaerales bacterium | reverse complement strand
AGCCATTCCCGGTCCATTCGGGAGCGGTAAGACCGTTACCCAGCAGCAGCTTGCTAAATGGAGTGATACTGAGATCGTGGTCTATATAGGCTGCGGCGAGAGGGGTAACGAGATGGCAGATGTGCTTACCGAGTTCCCTGAACTGGAAGACCCCAAGACCGGCAGACCGCTGATGGAGCGGACCGTGCTTATAGCCAATACCAGTAACATGCCTGTGGCGGCAAGGGAAGCCAGTGTTTATACCGGTATCACCATTGCCGAATATTATAGGGATATGGGGTATGATGTATCATTGATGGCTGACAGTACCAGCAGATGGGCCGAAGCCATGCGAGAAATATCATCAAGGCTGGAAGAGATGCCGGGTGAAGAGGGTTATCCTGCATACCTGTCGGCCCGTTTAAGCGAGTTCTACGAGAGGGCTGGCAGGGTAGAATCCCTGGCAGGACTTGGTGGCTCAATTACCATCATCGGGGCAGTATCTCCGCCTGGCGGCGATTTCTCGGAACCTGTTACCCAGAATACCCTGCGTATCGTTAAAGTGTTCTGGGCACTGGATGCGAAACTTGCCCAGAGGCGGCATTTCCCTTCCATCAACTGGCTGAACAGTTACAGCCTGTACACTAAAGG
>JAVVFI010000607.1:0-638 GCA_032250555.1 Sedimentisphaerales bacterium | reverse complement strand
GTATTTACCGTCAGAGAATATAAATTCAGAGTCTTTTTTGAAAGTTGTTTTAACTGAAAACGAAGCAGAAAGTGACCTGGCAATAAATGAGATTCAGAATTCTCTGGACGAGGTCGAAAGCAAGCCGGATTTATTACCGGAGAGCGTGGAATATAATAAAAACAATTTATCTGAGAGCAAACATGATGGTTTACACTCAAAAATAGATATTAAGGATGAAGAATTAGATGAACAGCCATGGTGGTATCTTTCAGAACAATATCCAGAAACTCAAATACGCAGCATTTCCAGGTTCAAGCTCCACCATTCACTTAGAAGAATTCGATAAACGCGTTGAAATTGTAATATTGTAAAAAAAATAATCTGCTCGCTTTATTCTCGTTGAGAATTACTGAGTGAAAGTTTCATTGCTTTCCAAATATTCCACATCAAAATGCTTTATCGCTGCTTTGGGAGCAGGAGGCCGTAGGTTCGAATCCTATCACCCCGATTGATTCAATCCTGTTGTCATATTCAGTATGTTCATCAGCTTGAGTTTGGCAATTGTAGAACGACAATACACTTCTCAGAGCCATCCGAGATAAAATGCTGATGTGGTCTAACTTTCTCCACGGTATAGTTGAACTTATCGGACTTGT
>JAVVFI010000606.1:0-677 GCA_032250555.1 Sedimentisphaerales bacterium | reverse complement strand
CAATAAGTTCCCAAGGCTTAAACTTTGCTGTATGGGGAGTTGTTCCAGCGTTATGGTTAGAAAGACGTTTTTTCAAGTCTTTCGTATACCCAGTATACGTCTGATCCGGATATTGTAACGATCTAAGAATATAAACGTAAAACATAACCCTGCTGCGATAGTTGTTATAACTTGCTCTGCTAGTCCGTCGTCGCCCTAAAGGGCTATGCCGGACTAGCAGAGCACTTGTTCTATCAAACTCTATGTTCTACCTTAAGTATTGGCTCGCCAGGCGCAGCTCCTCTTGGAGCGAAGACTGGTGTGCCCGGCTGGATTCGAACCAGCGACCTACGGATTAGAAATCCGTTGCTCTATCCTACTGAGCTACGGGCACATACATGTCAGAATTTGCGAATTATTACTGTCAGTATACTGAAACCACCGACCAAAAACAACCTATAAAGCCTGCAAACGACTAATATTAACTTGTAAACTCTGGTGCAACAAAAAGTGCATCAAACTCTTTTGCAACTTCACCAAGACGTTTATAGGTCTCATCATCGATATCTTGCGACGTCAAAATCGATGCATAAAAATTGCTATAAACAGACTGTACATAACTGACAAATTGCCCTGCATAGGTCTGCACATGCTTAATAGGCAGTTTATCCAAAAAGTTCTCACGCAACAGATACAAA
>JAVVFI010000605.1:0-697 GCA_032250555.1 Sedimentisphaerales bacterium | reverse complement strand
ATGCCCTGCGAAAGCGGCAGAAAATGCGAGCCTTGGGTATCCAAGTCGAGAAGTTGCGTTGTTGTATTCAGGATAATTCATAATCATGTGGCGCTGTAGTATTAGTATAAGCCCCGAATTTATCAAATCACAATATTAACAACACAATTAACTGTAACTTATTACCTACTGCGCTGGAGCATAGAGACGAATGTCATCGAAGTATAACATGCCTGAGCCACCGGCGCCCGATCTAAGACCGAGAGTAATCGAACTTACATTGGCAAGATTAACGCCCTGGTCTGCAAATGCCTGCAAGGGGATATTCCACTCTGTCCAGCCAGTAACCAGCGCCGCATCAGGATTATCATTATCGACATTAGCACTGCCGTTTAACATAACATACATCGTCTCAGCAGAATTAGCTGCATCGCCGATGTACCAAATTGTCAGAGTGTCCACACCTTTAATGGTCCAATCACGATTGGATGTTAATGTCAAAGTAGCTTCAGATTTACCAACAGCGTTGTCGTATGCAAACGGCATAGATTGATTACCGCTGTGAACGATAGTCTGCTCGGCAAACGGAGGATCAGCATACCCAACGACTGAACCGTTTGCTGCCGGGTTGTCGAAGCCGTCAATCCAGGCAAGATATATCCTGTTGCTGGAGGGTTCATCTTCGTTAAGGTCATTGTAGGTCTCAAAATCGTCCACG
>JAVVFI010000604.1:0-705 GCA_032250555.1 Sedimentisphaerales bacterium | reverse complement strand
GGGCAGGCATCAAGAGTGTGGGTTTGAAATGCATCAATTTCATCCGTCGCAAAAGGCATTCTTTCGTGCTTGGTATGTCCCGGCTGGCCACCAATATTACGAGGCTTTTTGTTTTTTGTCTTTCGCGGCGGCTTGACAATATCCGACGAGGGTGGCTTGGAGGAATTGGAAGAATTTTTCGAGAGCTTAGCGACTTTATCAATCAGTTCAGCAACCTGCTTTTCAAGTTCAGCGATGCGATGAATATAGAATTGTTCTTTTTGGGAAGTCAAATTTTGTCCTTAAGTTTGTCAACAGGATTATTATCGGACAAATTTCGGGTTTTGCTTGAGAAAAATATTGATATGCCACCTTGAGTATGCTATAATTCATCAAGCTGAAAATGGGCATTTTGACATTGAGTGCGTTGCTCAATACGCTCAAAATACTCGTGAACGGTTACCGGTAGAGAAAGGCGAAAAGGTATTGTTTGATGATATACGCTATTTCTTTTATATCACCAACGACTATGAATCTTCAGCGGCGAAAAATGTTCGATTAGCTAATGATCGCTGCAACCAGGAAAACCTGATTGAGCAGCTCAAGAACTGTGTCAAGGTGATGCGGATGCCGGTTGATGATCTTGTGAGCAACTGGGCATATATGGTAATGGCTTCCCTGGCCTGGACGTTAAAAGCCTGGTTTGCTTTACTGCTTCCGGAAAAT
>JAVVFI010000603.1:0-805 GCA_032250555.1 Sedimentisphaerales bacterium | reverse complement strand
GACCACGCGGGCCACCCGTCCGCCGCCGGGTGCGGCGCGACGTTCCATGCGTCGGAGCCGTCCGCCCGCATCACGACCACCTCCCAGTCGCCATCCGGCAGGATCTTACGGCAGGCGATGCGGGATCCGTCGGGCGACCAGGACGGGTAGGTCTCCACTTCCGGCGTCGTCGTGATGCGACGCACGTCGGATCCGTCGGCCCGCATCTCGTAGAGATCGATGTTGCCTTCCTCGCCGTCCCGCGCCGGCCTGTCCGAGGCGAACAGGATCCGCTTCCCGTCGGACGACCAGGTGGGATGCTCGTCGTTCCACGGTCCGTTGGAGAGATTCCTCTGGTTCTCCCCGTCGGCGTCCATCACGTACACCTGCGAGGGCCCGTCCCGATAGGACTGGAACGCGATGCGGCTGCCGTCCGGCGACCAGGCGGGCGTTCCGTCCCGGCCCGGAGCGTCGGTCAGTTGCCGGCGCACTCCCTCCGCGAGGTTCATCACGTAGATGTCGAAGTCTCCGTCCGCGTTGGACATGTAGGCGATCCACGCCCCGTCGGGAGAATACGCGGGGTACGCGTTCGTGACGCGCGTGGCGAGCTCTGCCCGGGGCAGCTCGATCTCGACATCCGAGTACCGCTCCACGACCCGCATCACTCCCTCGGGGAACTGGACGGTCTGGCGCCGGACGAGGGGCTCGCCGCCGCGGCCGAGATCGAGCTCGGCGGTACCCGCCGTCTGCCCGGCCACGTCGATCGTGAACGCGACGGACGCGGAGGCCTCGCCAGGGCCCGCCGCGAAGGAGTGGGCGACGACCC
>JAVVFI010000602.1:0-1021 GCA_032250555.1 Sedimentisphaerales bacterium | reverse complement strand
AAGCCACTGTTGGCTTGAGCCTCAACAGTATTTTAGACGAACCGCCTAATGGCGGGTTTTTAGAGTGGACTCATAGAATATTCAGAAAGTGTAATTATGAAAAAAGGATTAGCAGTAGTTGTATTTGTCGCTATAGCTGTTGTTTTTATTGCAATAGGTTGTAAACAGAAAGAAGAAAGCAAGAGTAAGTACCGAATAGCAGTGATTCCCAAAGGGATGACACACGTTTTTTGGAAGTCAATCCATGCCGGGGCGGTCAAGGCTGAACAGGAATTAAAAGCGTCCGGCCTGGAAGTGGAGGTAATATGGAAAGGGCCGATTAAGGAAGATGACAGGGAGTCGCAAATCAGAGTGGTTGAAGATTTCATAACACGCGGCGTCTCAGGAATCGTACTGGCACCATTGGACGATGCGGCTCTGCGGATGCCGGTCAAAAACGCTGTTGATTACGGTATTCCAGTGGTGATAATCGATAGTGGACTTAAAAGCCAGGATTACATCAGTTTTGTGGCGACGGACAACTATATTGGTGGTCGGAAGGGCGGCCAGTGTCTGGCTGAAATTTTAGATGGAAAAGGTAAGGTGATTATGCTGCGTTGCCATGAAGGCGCAGCCAGCTCGACGAAACGGGAGCAGGGATTTCTGGACGTGTTGAAAGAGGAATACCCGGAAATCGAAGTTGTTAGCTCGAACCAGTACGGGGGAGCAACCACAGAAAGCGCATATATAGCAAGCGAAAACCTGCTGGCTCCGTTGCGTAAGCCAGACGGAGGACTGTCCATTGACGGAATCTTCTGTCCTAACGAGTCAACGACGTTTGGAATGCTGCGGGCACTGGAGGACAGCGGTTTGGCGGGGAAAGTTGACTATGTGGGCTTTGACAGCTCAGACCGGCTTGTGCAGGCGATGCGAAAAGGGTATATCAAGGGGCTGGTGCTGCAGGATCCAATCAATATGGGTTACCTCGGAGTTAAAACAATTCTGGCACACCTTCAGGGACAGAAGGTTGACAAACAAATCG
>JAVVFI010000601.1:0-1038 GCA_032250555.1 Sedimentisphaerales bacterium | reverse complement strand
GCCAATAAAGCCAAAAACAAACCCAATTCAAACCCAAACAAAGCCAATTTCAAGCAAGTAAACGAAAAGACTGCTGCTTTAACTCCGGGTAATTATGCCGACCAAATTTTACAGTTTTGTTACAGTTTTATATATTTTTTGTTACTTTTCAAAGTGCCACATCTCTTCGGCCATCTCTTCGGCAGCCATCCATCCGACATGCCAGTCAAGATACAGCACATTGCAACCCTTCTTATGCCTGGCCTTTGCGACCCGCCTGCCTCCGGTTATAGCCTCAATATCAGAATTGGGCAGATGCTCCGGCTGAAAGACATCACATCGAGTTACATCACGGTCAGTTGCGCTTTTAAGGATGGTCCGCCACCACCCGTCCTCGTTATCAGCAAGGTAAATAGTGGAGGCCGGCCCCTCGCAGTCTGCCAGCTTGGTCGCCACCCTTTGCATGCCCCAGCCATTGTTATTTTCACGACCCCAGCCGTTGACAACATAGCAAACGGTTTGTTCTTTATCGGGATAACTCGGGCAGCGGAATATCTCGACGTTGCGGTAATCATCGTCTATCGGCTTCTGCGCCAGAAAAGGCATAAAAAGCTGGAACCACGGCTTGATATTTCCCCCCCACTCCGCGGAGCGAGGGATGAACGAATCGTAATGTTCCGCGTAAAAGTTGGCCCCGAAACCGATTTGACGCAAATTATTTCTGCAAACTATATCCCTGCCCTGTTCTCGGGCCTTCCGCAATACCGGAAACAATATCCCCATCAGCAAAGCAATGATGGCAATCACCACCAGCAGCTCTATCAAAGTAAATCCTCTTTGTCTGTTCATAACGATACCGCTGTGTATATATGAGTTATTCTGTTTTTATCATACGCTTTCAGGCCATTAAAATCAAAAGAAATGTCCCCCATCTTGCTTGTGCAAATTGAATCTTAAACATCACAGCCTGAAATGCGAAAGTGTTTCAACAGGAGCATAAAGTAATACTACAGCGCCACATGATTATGAATTATCCTGAATACAACAACGCAACTTCTC
>JAVVFI010000600.1:0-1062 GCA_032250555.1 Sedimentisphaerales bacterium | reverse complement strand
GATAGATTCATCAGAAAATTCGATATCGGCGCAAAAAAACCACCTAATATACTGAGGTAACGATTATGACTGAGAATCAGTTCCGTACGCCGGAGTCCCCGGTTTTTGACATACCGTGCCCTGGCCGCTGCCATCAGCTTGGAAGTATCCACGCCGGACGGACATTGCTGCAGGCACGCCTTGCAGTTAACGCACAAATCCAGAAACTTCCTGAACTCCGGCGAATCGAAATCTTCTTCCTCCATCTGCCCCGTAGCCCAGAAATGCAGTATATTAATCTTTGCCCGCGAGCTTCCTATTTCCTCACCCGTCGCCCGAAATACCGGACACATTCGCATATCCGGCTCGCGATTTCGGCAAACCCCGCACCCGTAACACTGGTCGAGTTCGACTGCAAGCTCATCTTTCTCGAAAAGCAAATCCGTTTCAACTCGTTCCGGCAAAACTTTGTGTGCGGCTCTCAAGTTCTTAACCATAATATCGGCATCAGGATTGAGGATTTTACCGGGATTCATCAGGCCGTCGGGATCGAATATGTTTTTGATTTTGCGAAGCAGCTCATAATATTCATCACCGTACTGACCTCTCACGAAGGCCGCCCTTACCAGGCCCTCTGCGTGTTCACCGCTTATCGTCCCTCCCAGCGACCATGCGAGCGATACGACCTCATCCGCCATAGACCGCATCGTTTTAATATCCGCCGGGTCACTCAAATCCAGGTAAGGACGTATATGAAGCAGGCCGTCGCCGGCATGACCAAAGAAAGACATCGTGATATCATAACGCTTGCCAATCTCCAAAAGCCCGGCGATATATTCTCCGAGCCGGTTATAATCGACGGAAATGTCTTCCATAAATTCCGCCGGGTGCTTATTGGATCTTTCCCTGTAAATCAAAGGCCCTGCGTCTTTACGCGACTTCCACAAACGCGCCTGTGCCTTCGGATCAAAAATAATGCTCCGGCCGCTCGCGATATTTCCGACCGCCGAATCGGTTTTTGTTATTTTTTCTTTTACCTGCTCCTGCGTTTCACCCGTATGCTCAACTAAAAGAACCGCGGCA
>JAVVFI010000005.1:0-34385 GCA_032250555.1 Sedimentisphaerales bacterium | reverse complement strand
CTGTCCCATCATACCTCGGCCTTGAAAGCCTGGACTGCCCTGGCCCATCATACCTCTACCCTGAAAACCTGGACTGCCCTGGTTCATCATACCTCTACCTTGAAAACCCGGACCGCCCTGTCCCATCATACCTCGGCCTTGAAAACCCGGACCGCCCTGGCCCATCATACCTCTGCCTTGAAAGCCTCGCCTCATTCCGCTCATACCTCTTTGACAGAACGGGCATAAACCGGGACATTGAAAACCTCTGCCCATTCGGCCAATACCTCTACCCTGAAAACCTCGGCCCCTTCCGCCAAACATCCGCTGCATGCGTTTATTACGCCATGGACGAGATTGCTGCGACCTGCGGCCCATCCTGTCCCTGTTTCCGGGTGTGCCTTTCGATTCCAACGCCTGCCGGCGATTCTTTCTCATTGCCTCGATTTTCTTTTCAGCCACAACTCCTTTGGCCGGTGAATCACTATCCTGTTCTTGTTGCCCGCGAAACTGTTGGGCCCGGCCCCTTTGGCTTGGTCGGCCTGCCTGGCCCTGCCTGCGTCTTTGTCCCTGTTCAGGATTACCCGTTTCTTCCTGAGCAATACTGTTTTCAATTCCAATCAGCAAAACTGCTGTTACAATGCTTAATGTAATTATCTTCTTAAACATTTTACGTCTCTTTCCGAGTCAAAGGCTCTTTTTTGCCTTGATCCTTCGAATTTCGCCGTTGAGGAGCAGATCCAAAAATTGACTTCGTTAAATTCCTGACAAACATCCGCAGAGCAGCAACATTCTCAGTCACTATTAGTCCAAGCGCCGCTTTGATATCCGTCATCAACATTTTTTCAGTCCCCTATTTAGCCACAGTTTTTTTAGCTCCGGTACCGGCTTTCACATATAAAGACGTACACTGAGCCTGAAATATTGCTATATTTGGGAAAATTATATAAAAAAAGAGGAAAAATCCGTTTTTTAGGCTATTTCATTGAATTTTGTGGAAAAAAAAGAAGCCCCAGGCAGCATTCTCATGCTTTTTTAGGTCGCTCAAAAAATATAATTTTCTTCTTTAACCGTCTTACCTATTCCACAAAATCCATATCAGTTCTATCAAGTTTTCAGCGTCCTGCAATAGGAGTATATTCAGGCCAGTTGTCAGAGCTTATCGTTTCGCCAACAGCTAAAATCTTCACCGCACATGAAGCACGTTCGGCAAATGTCTGCGCATCACTAAGGCTGCCGACATTTTGACCCCAGTGATATGGTATGGCTAATTCCGGTTGTATATACTGAGTCGCTTCCGCCGCCTCCACCGCGTTCATCGTATATGTGCCGCCCGCCGGCAGAATCGCCGCGTCTATATGCCCGAGCGTTTTCATTTCATCGATAAGGTCGGTATCGCCCGCGACATAAATCCGCTTCGAGCCGATTTCTACTATGTACCCGACCCAGTTCCTCGATTTGGGATGGTTCGATTTATTGGTATTATACGAAGCTACTCCGATTATAGTTACATTCTCAAACTCGATCGTCTCCCCTGGCGCGATTGTCTGCCCGCTGCCGTTTTGCTGGACAACATCAGGCGGCCCGATGAATTGAGTATCTCTATTGGAAACTTTCGAAATATCCGATGGAGAATAATGGTCGCCGTGAGTATGAGTTACACAAACAAGCGCAGCATCATGCAGTGATTCGTTCACCCTCTCGGGGTCCACATAAACAATACAATCCTCATCCCATACCTTCACAGTCGAATGACCCAGCCACTGAATGTAAACTATCGTTTCAGGCTCCGCAGCAGGTCTGTATAATCGGATGTCGTCGAAATACATCTTACCTGAGCCGCCATTCTGCTGGCCGTCTTTGTCACCCAAACCGATAGAGATACTGTTCACATCGGTAAGTTTAACACCACCGTCACTGAAACTATTCAGATCTATATTCCATTCGGTCCAGTCTTCTATGAGCGCCGCGTTGGCATCAGAATGCACGACTGTCGCGCTTACGCCGTCACTATTAGCCAAAGTGACATACAGCGGCTCCGGCTCATTACCGATTATGCCTACATCCAGATCTGTCCATTGCGGATCAACATCAGTATCCGGAAAGCTGACGTTGGAAAATACAGCCTCACACGCCGCATCAGGATTATGGCTGGTCAAAGCCAGGCCAACGTACACAGGCATATCCATCATCACGGACACCATATCTAATCGTGTCCATGTTGCGCCGTCCGAGGAATAATACGCCCTGACAAGTCCACCCGAGGTGCGTTCCAGCTTCACCCACTGAGGCGCGGTAATTCCTTCCTGTTTTGTGCTGAAACCGCCCCCGCCTGTCGTTTCACGACGACCGAACCAGACTCCGCTCCCAGGTGTCACGGCCATCATCACATGTCTCGAATCCGCATCAAGCGTATCACGAATCATTACTCCCGCCTTCGCCCAGGGATCCGTATTCCCAACACTGTCAACCCGGGCTATAATCGCCACGGCGCCGGACAATTCCTTATAGGCGAAGTGGAACTCATCGGATGTGTTCCAGATATCCACCCCCGAGGCACTCATCGTGTAGGTGCCGGCCGGAGCCTCTACAAAACCGCCGACATATTGCGAGTGACCTCTGAACCACAGCGACAACATTCCGACACCCTGCGCAGTCCAGTCACGCAGATATATCAACGTCTTTGTTGTCTCAGAGTAGCTTATTACATCTTCATTATTATAGAAGTAAGGCATTGACTGCACGCCACCGTGAACTATTTCCTGCTCAGTAAATGGAGCATCCTCATAACCTACGACTGAACCATTGGCCGGATCGTCCCATCCATCCGTCCACGCGGAAAATATCCTGTTACTCATGGGATTAGAAATATCAAGCTCATTGTAAGCCTCAAAATCATCAACAAGAAGATAGTCTGCCACCGTAAAGCTCCAGACCGGGCCTCGGTGCATAGTATTGTCGGCCTCAATCTCATCAAGACGCCAGTAATAAGTAGTCCCCCATTCAAGAGCTTGAGGGAAAATATAACCGCTGACATCCCGGCCGCCCTGATATATACCTGTCGTATCAGTAGTATCCGCAGCATTAACATCCTCGATACTATTCCCGAAGTATAAATCGTGACGGGCCGCCGTTGCTCCAGCCGTCCAGTTCAGTGAGGTCGCATCTGCTATATCCAGTATCGCCCCATCCCTGGGCTCAGGCGAACGCGCCTGTACGGCATTGGCTGCAACCGCCCGGACTGTCGTCATGCCGGGATTAGTGACATCATAGTCAATCTGCACAAGTGCCAGACGGCCGTCCTGGAGAAGCTCACCGCTGTTAACACCATAAGCCGTAATCCAGCCGTTCCGGACATAACCTTTGATTTTCTCTGTCTGGTCCTCTTCGCTCGTTAATACCAGTACACCACCGGCAATATCCATGTTTCCATTCGTCCCCGATAACGGATCATCCGGATCATTCATCACAAGGCCATTAGCATAGAGAATCCCGCCGTTAAGGTGTAACTCACTCCCCTGCGAGCCGCCGCGGGGAACTCTCACATTCGTCGAGACAGTTACCGTACCGCCGTTGATATATACCACTCCCTTGCTCGGGTCTTTTCGCCCAAGCTGAAAAGCGCTGCACGTGACATCACCATCATCTATAGTGAACATCCCAAGTTGGTTCCTGCCTATCCTTATTAGATTGCCCGCCGTTAAAGTCCCGCCGGTCATGTGCAGGTGGACAAAGCCCTGCCCCCCAACAGAATCGTTGCTTATGGTAACGCTGTCAAACCGGGCCTCAGTATCCGCATCAATGATTACCTCTGTCGGATCAGTCCTCCAGTTGATATAGACTCCATCCCCGGTGTTGGGCACTTTATTGATATCCCAGTTCTCCGGATTACTCCAGAGAGAATCACCGCTGCTGTTGTCCCAGGTAAGTTCATCCGCCGCAGCGCCGCCGACCAGAGAAAACATCAAAACAAAACAAGCGAGATACACCAATTTAAAGTGCATAATAATCATCCTTTAAAGGATTAATATATTCAAATTTTAACTGCTCTTTTAATTACTAATTTGTCACTTATGGCATCGGTGCATACAGGCGAATATCATCGAAGTACATCATACCAGCTCCGCCGGTAACCGAGCTAAGGCCAAGAGTAATCGAATTTACATTTGCGAGGTTCACGCCCTGGTCTGCAAAAGCCTGGAGTGGAATATTCCACTCGGTCCAGGAAGTACCCGTTGCCGCGTCAGGAGCATCATTCTCTACCCTTGCGTTACCGTTAAGAGCGACATACAAAGTCTCAGCAGTATTACCCGAAGCGCCTCGGAACCAGATTGTGAGCGTATCTACACCTTTGACCGTCCAGTCATTATTGGAACTCAACGTCAAAGTTGCCTCAGATTTCCCGACGGCATTGTCATAGGACATCGGCATTGACTGACCGCCGTTGTGAACGATAGTCTGCTCGGCAAATGGTGCATTGACATTACCAACGACTGAGCCGTTAACGGCCGGATTATCGAATCCGTCCGCCCAGGCGAGATATATCCTGTTAGAAGCAGGGTCACCCTCATCAAGATCGTTGTAGCTCTCCATATCGTCAATGATAAGGAAGTTGGCCGTGGTGAAGCTCCATAACGGACCTGTCCACGGGCTGTCGGCGTTGGCGTTGTTGGCCTCATCAACACGCCAGTAGTAGGTAGTATTCCACTCAAGCTCTCCGGGTTCATAACTCTCTGAACCAAGGTCCCCGCTGCCTTTTAACTCCAGAGAGGCCGCATCGGTACCGAAATAAATTTCATATGAAGCACCTAAACCCGGTGCCCAGGTTAGAGCGGGTGTTTGTGTTACATCCACAGCCCCATTAACCGGATCAAGGCTCTCAACTGCTCCCTCAGTAATAAAGCTCCAGACATCACCTTTATGTGTTTCGACAATATCGAACTCATCGACCCGCCAGTAATAAGTCTTGGCCATTTTAAGTGTGCCGGGACTATAGGTGACAGTTGCCTGAGTCTGGCCGCCTGTTGCATTATTAACATCATCAAAATTATCGCCGAAATAAACAGTATGTAACTTTGCACCGAAACCTTCCGTCCAACTAAGAGTGGCATCCAGGCTTACGGACTCAGCGTCATCGGCAGGATCGGGAAAGTATGCAGTTTTGGGAGGAATACTAAAGCTCCAGACGTTGCCCTTCCATGGACTGTTCGGGTCAGCATCATTGACTTCATCAATACGCCAATAATAAGTTGTACCTGGAACAAGTCCGTCCGGATAGGGGAATCCCGGAAAACCGACAACAATAAAAGTTCCTTCCTGGTTACCCACGAATGTGCTTTCGGCGCCGCTGTCCACATCATCAAAATTATCGCCGATATACACATCATGCGAGACGGCAAAATCTCCCGCCCGCCAGGACAGATTTACCCATGTGTCCTCGTGGAGGATCCCATCGGAGGGATCAGGAGATTTCGCTAATGGAAATCCCACTCCACTGCCTTCCATAGCGGCCAGAATCTCTTCCTGGGACAAAGGCACCTGGAAGATCATCACATCATCCAGTGCTCCGTTAAAGGTGCCAAGTCCGTCCCCTGTATTGACCACACCAATACCGCTCCTCAGATTGCTGAAATCCCCGGCAGGCAAATCCCAGTCGCCGCTAAGCCTTTCCTCGCCATTAAGATATATCGTTCCGGTATTTTCGGCCGCGTTGTGTGAGAAGGCTACATGCATCCATTCACCTTCGGGTAAATGTTCACCAGTTAGTAACAGGTTGCTTTGAGGACTCGTATTGGACTTGAAACGCAGTTCGCTGGCATCCGGATTTAGCTCTGTCCACCAGTACATGGTGCCTTCTCGCTGACTGAGAAGGCCCTGATAGGAACCGTTCGTCCCATCCCATTTCGCCCATAGACAAAGAGAAAGACCATCGGGCCCGTCCGTCTGCCAGGCTCCGAGATCCACAAATGGACTGCCGTTGCCCCCCTGGAATTGCAGGGCACCACCGTATACACCATCGACCCATGCCAATGGACCAGTCAAGGTCCCTTCATGGTTGCCGACTCTGTCGGCAGCGATGAGTCCGGCACCTTCATCGAGCTGCCACCAGCCCACGGGATCAGACGCTTCTGCTGTGCTGGTTAGAATCAAACTCGGTACTAAAACAAAAGAAACTACATAAATCAATTTCTTAAACATAATACTCCTACTTAAAGAATTAAATTAATAGCGTGTTAAGCTTTAGCCACACACCAAAACAAATATTATATTCAACAAAGGTTAATCTCTAACTTACTAACTAATTATCAATCACAAAATTACCAATTATGGTTTTTGTGGTTACCGATCATATAAACGAATATCGTCAAAGTACATCATACCTGTACCACCGGCGACAGGATTATTCTTATCGCCAAGGCCAATTGTAATAGAATTGACGTTGGCAAGATTCACTCCCTGGTCCGCAAACGCTTGAAGGTCGATATTCCATTCGGTCCAGGAAGTTGCATTAGCCGCATCTGGATTATCATTATTAACCACAGCATTGCCGTTGAGAGCAACATACATAGGTTCTGCGGTATTAGATGAACTACCTCTGAACCAAATCGTCAAGGTGTTAACACCTTTTACTGTCCAGTCACGGTTGGAAGTCAAAGTTAAAGTTGCTTCAGATTTCCCGACGGCGTTGTCATAGGACATCGGCATCGACTGTAAATCGCCATGGACGATAGTCTGCTCGGCAAATGGAGCATTAGCATTACCAACGACTGAACCGTTAACGGCCGGATTATCGAATCCGTCCGCCCAGGCAAGATATATCCTATTGCTCCCGGGTTCACCCTCATCAAGGTCGTTGTAGCTCTCCATATCATCAATGATAAGGAAGTTAGCTGTGGTGAAGCTCCAGAGAGGCCCTGTCCATGGGCTGTCGGCATTGGTGTTATTGGCCTCATCAACACGCCAGTAGTAGGTGGTATTCCACTCAAGCTGTCCCGGGTTATAGCTCTCAGAGCCGATGCTGCCGGTACTTTTAAGCTCAAGCGAACCTGCATCGGTGCCGAAGTAAACCTCATGCGAAGCACCAAAGACACCCGGCGTCCAGGTAAGAGTTGCTGTCTGTGATACATCAACAGCGCCCTTGACCGGAACAGGATTTGAGACAGCTCCTTCAGTTATGAAGCTCCAGACATCGCCTTTATGGGTTTCGACAATATCGAATTCATCGACCCGCCAATAATAAGTCTTGGCCATTGTCAATGTACCTGGAGAATAATCTGTAGTTCCATTAGGAAGAGCGCCGGCGGCGTTATTAACATCGTCAAAATTGTCACCAAAATATACATAGTGCAATTTCGAACCAAAACCTCCCGTCCAGCTAAGTTTCACATTGATATCAACAGATTCCGCCCCATCAGCAGGATCGGGAAAGTACGCTGTTTTGGAAGGAACCGCAAAGCTCCAAACAGTACCCTGGTGTTTAGTAGTACCGTCAGCCTCAACCTCATCGATTCGCCAGTAATAAGTCGTTCCCGGAACAAGACCATCCGGAAAAGCGAATCCGGGAAAACCAACAACAAGAAATTCGGCTGCTTGATTGGCCTGGAACACACTTTCAGCGCCGGCATCGACATCGTCGAAATTATCACCGAAGTACACATCGTGCGAAGCGGCAGATGTTCCCGGTTCCCAGGAAAGGCTTACCCATGTATCCTCATGCATGGCACCATCGGCCGGAAATGGTTTAAAGGCAGTTGGAAATATTCCTAACATAATAGTCTGAATCTCAGCTTGCGTCAGGGCATGGTTGTAGATCCGCGCTTCATCTATAGTACCGACAAAAGTTTCGTTATTACCAGAATCTACGCAGCCAATCGTTACCGGAGTATCATCTGCCGTATCTATAAAATTAATATTCCCGGATGACACTTGCTCGCCATTTATATACTGCACTACGGCGCCATTGTCCCAGGACACAGCCACATGAATCCACTCATTCGCATAGGGGGCGATAAGTCCATTGCCCCATCCCAAACCGCCACCACCACCGCCATTGGCACTATCGGCCCGAAACAAGAAATCGCCGGCTGGATTGGTCTGCCAGAACCATTTGACACCATCGCCGGGATCCCAGCCTCGACGTTTGCCAATAATGCCCTGCTGCGAGATGGTGTGCCCTTCTCCCTCCCAGTTGATCCATGCAGCCAGTGCCATGGCATCAGTACCAGCCGTAGGATCGATGGGACCGACCACGACTCGCTCACCAGCCGTGTCGAAACGCACAGCCTTGTCCACATAACCGAGCACCCACTCTACGTCACCATTAAACGTTCCATCATTTCCGTTCCCCGTCATGTCGGCGGCCTCGGTTCCCTTTCCTTCATCAAATGGCCAATAGCCAATCAATTCCGCAAGAACCGCATCTGAGCAGACACCTAAGACCAATAATATAGCAACAAACAATTTCATTTTTCGAAACATAATAATCCTCCTACAAAAAGTAACCATAGTAATCACTATTCATTAAACAACAATGATTCCGCGACTTTGGGGAGCAGAAACTGCATACACCCTCATACCCGGACACTAGATTCACTAACATTATTTATACCAAATCAACCACTTTAACGTCAAGAGAAATCCCTTGATTATGTATTAGCATGTTTTGTTAACATAGTCGTGGAGAAATGCAATGAAAAGGCAGTTCACTTGCTGTTACAACACATTGATTGAAAATATAATAGTATCGGCAATGTTTAGACTGGGCTTTTCGGGCAGAATCCGAGAAATGAGAATGCAAGGCCTAAGATAATTACCACAATAGCTTCTATCTTCAGGATGCTTTCTTTTTGTACCATTGCTTTGGAAAGTGCGATTATAATCTTCGGCTGAATGAGAATTAAAATACCCTTTATCACGGCCAAACATCCGACTATGGTTATGATAACCGACCAGTCCATTGTCCATGTATTGTGGAAGGCCAGGATCAAGTAGCCGACAACAAGAGCTATAACTCCGCCAAGGTACATAACGGCGGTGTTTTCAGTGAAGTCCTCAAATAATTTTTTGTAGAAGCCGGGATTGATAAATATCCCAATGCCGACAGCGATGTAAACTATTGAAATGATTTGAAAGATTTGAGCGTCTGACATTTTTTTTCTCCTTAAAAGAAATTGTCATTATCAAACATAACTTTGATTTTATGGACGAATAAGCTCTACGGCGTTGTTTGCTCGCTGCGGGCCGTTGCCGTTGGCTGCCACCAGAGTGATCGCCAATATGCACGGTCGGTCGCGTACACATCGATTAAGGTATCTTCAGGAAGGGTTTTCGGTAAGAGACCATATTTTTTCATTTCACGGACGTAGGTTTTTGTTGGTCGAAAGCCGGGCATGTCAAAGCGTTTTATTTGTTCGAGATGCTGTTTCCCATCGTGACATAAGGCGAGGACTTTCTGATAATCCGGGTCGTTTGGATCGGCGAAAACGGTCACTGTTTGGCCAAAACTTCCATCTTCGTTTCGCTGTTTGCACAGACCATAACCTCCGGCATCAGCGGCCAGCGGTGCCAATAAGATAAGAGATTTTTCAGGCCGGGAAAGATTGAACATAAGGTGTCGGGAGTATTGTATGCGGATGTCATTCGGGTCGGGATTTGAGAGTATGAGTTCCAGATTGTCGGATATATACTGCGGCATAGGCAGAGAGCTGTCGTGGCAGCTTTTGCAGCGCCTGCCGATTGCCTCGGCCGCAGCGATGGAGCTGGGCCATTTGCGGTCGCTGGTTTCAAGTACACTTTTTGGAAAACCACCTATCATACCGGTACCGAGCGCGGCGTAAGTGCCCGGATATGGCGCGGCCGACTCAATCCAATAGCGAATCATGTCCTGCTCATGCTGAGTAAGCGCAGCGCCGTAATGGCTGCCGTCGAGCATTTTCATTATAGGGCTGGCGGAAGTACCGACCGAACGCGGGGGCAGGTTGGTCTGTAATCGGTCGCGTCCATCGGAAAACAACTGCCTGGCTGTAAGGGTATAGTAGCTGTGGGAAAAGATCGGTCCGTAGTCACCTGTTAGTATTACGCGTCCTTCACGCCGGTCGTAGTCGTGACATGAGACACAGTGTTTGTCAAAAATCGGCTGGATGTCACGGGGATAATCGAACACATCCGGGATGCCTGCAACAGGCGTAACCTGACTCGGGGGACGGCGGAGCGCCTGGAGTGAAGCAGTCATCGAAGGAGACGGAGATTTCTGCCGCTGTTCGTGGCAGCCCACGCAACTGGTCGTTTCACCCGGCAACACTACCAGGAAGCTGTGCATGCGTTTGACGGAATTGTTGTTTTCATCCATGGCGACAAAAAACAGGCTCCTCATAGCAGGCACTTCCATATAAGCTGAGCCATCATCTTCGACAGGAACTGTTCCAACAATGCGCTCAAGCGTATATGTTCCGCCGAAGCTTATCGGGGGCATCTTGCCGCTGTAATTAATCGGCTTAGGCAGGCTTTCCAGTATGAGAAGTTTTTTTATCTCGCCGGGCTCAACACCTTCCATCCTCCGGCCTGCGTAAACGTCCTGCAGAATCAATCTGCCGGTCACTTGTGTAGGGTCGCTTCGAGGGGGAATCACCGGTTCCCGAGGTCGCGGCCTCAAAGGGCGAGGTTCATGACACACCACCTTAGCCTCAATGAGTTCTGACGGCAGGCGGTATATTTCTTCCGTCTGGCCATTGGCGTTCATCACCAGCAGTCTGGGGCCCTGGGCCACGAGGAAACAATCTGGTGACAGCGGATAAGGATCGCGATAATTGTCCTTTTTGCTTACCCGGCGAGCCGAAGACAGTTCATCGGGACCGACTTTTGGTGTCACGATGGTAATGGCACCGGCGTGTTCGGCGCGTCCGTGCTCGGGGGAAAAGACAGCCACGACTTCGTTGTCGCTACCGGGAATCGGCTTGGCGTCAATCATCAGGGTTCCCGGATGCAGGTTTCCATAGTAAATCATCTGGCCAGTACCATCCGGATTAGCCGTCCAGAGATGGTGAAAAGCGACGCGGCTGCGGTCAACATATTCCCATCGTTCATAAATCACCCGCCCATCCGGCAGAGTCCACGGGGTGTTATCGTGCTCAATGTTGGCAGAAACCGGATGGATATTAGCACCGTCATCATCACAGAGGTAAAGAATCGCCACCTGCGAGTACCAGCAAGGTACCCAGCGCTGAGACCGGCTGGAACAGAACATAATTTGGCCGCTCGGCAGGTAGGTCGGTTCCATGTCATCATAAGGACCTGAAGTTAGCTGCGTAAGTCCGCTACCGTCAATATTTATTTCGTAAAGATGAAAATACGCCGTGCCGCCCGGGCGATAGGAGATGAGGATTTTTTCGCCGTCGTAGTGTACCTGGGGGTCACGAATCGAGCCCTCGGGGTCATCGAGCAGAACAGTGATTTGGCCGGTAGCCACTTTTAACCGGCACAAACGACCCATGGCCCCATAAAGCATTTTGTTTTCATCCTGGGCATAGTAACCGAAATTCTCGTACCAGTGCCCACCTGCGCCGGGCTGCCGACTGGAGAAAATTATTTCTTCTACGCCTATATCGGCTGCGGCCGCCAATTCATACGCAGGCCATATTGTGATGAGAATCAAAAAGACCGCTGCGTTGAGAGAGGTACATGCATAAAAAAATTGTTCATGCGTTCTTTTGAACATATTAATATATTAACATAAAATGCTTGCAATGTTAATAGTTTTTGATTATTGAATCGTCAATGATATAAAACTTGCGGGCAAAATAAGAAAAAATTAATGGATAATCAGCAAAACAATAGTCAACTAACGCAAATCGGCAAACCAACCGACGCAGAACTTATTAAGCAACTCGAGCAATTTGACGGCTCGGCGGTACAATTCTTAACGAATCTTCTTGCGGTACAGTGCCAGTTAAGCCGGGCAGATAGTGGTGCAATTTTACGAAATAATCAGCAGAACAACGTCGATGTGTTAGCCATATATCCGGGGCTGAAAGAAAAGCAGGCTCCTCCTTTATGGCTGAATCAATCGGCGGAACTTATTCGCCGGGCTGATTCGGCAGATAAAGCCATCGTCAAAGCTTTGCCGCTTCAAGAAGAGACGGATAATAAAACAATCCAGTATTATACGGTTCTGGTCCCGCTCAAAATGTCTGATATGGGACCAGCGATGGGAGCTTTCTTAGTCAGAGCCGGTGACAATAATGCCCTTGAATCAAGCCGGGGACAATTGGAACTAACAGCAGGGCTGCTGGATAACTTCGAGAAACGCCTGGCAGTCCGTAACAAGCAGGCAGGTTTGATCAGTCTGCAAAAAGCGATGGAAACGCTTTCGGCTATTAACCGTCAGAAACGATTTCTAAGTACGGTAATGTCTCTGTGTAACGAAGCGGCTTCACAGTGGCAGTGCGAACGTGTCAGTATCGGTTTTCTCAAGGGAAGATATGTTCGCCTAAAAGCCATGAGCCACACGGAGGATTTCAGTCGGAAGATGCAGGTTGTTCAGGACATAGAATCTGTGATGGAGGAGTGCTTTGACCAGGACTGTGAGGTTTTATATCCTGCTTCTCCGGAGGCCACTTATATCAGCCGTGCAGCAGGTGAATTGTCCAAAGGTCATGGTCCATTAGCAGTTTTAAGTGTTCCTCTTCGATGGGACGGAGAAGTCCGTGCAGTTTTGACTCTCGAACGGGAATCGGGCAAGCCTTTTACTCTGGAAGAAATCGAGGTAATTCGATTAGCCTGTGAATTATGCACGGCCAGATTATTGGAATTGTACGAGCACGACCGCTGGATTGGCGCTAAGGTCATTGCTAAAACACGCGACGGGCTGGCTTTGTTAGTAGGCCCAAGATATACCTGGACGAAAATTTTAGTGATATTGATATCTGCTTTGATATTGTTTTTGATATTTGCAAAGGGACAATTTCGGGCGGAGGCACCTTTTGCTCTTGAGGCCACTTATCAGCAGGTAGTCTGCGCATCGTTCGATGGTTATATTAAAAACGTAAACGTCGAGGTTGGTGATGCCGTCAAAGAAAACGACACAATTTTAGCTGAACTGGATACGGCGGAATTGCGTCTACAATTAGCCGCGGTCAAAGCGGAACAAGCCGGGTATCTTAAGCAGGTCGCCGCTGCCATGCGAGACAGTGAAACCGCAGAAGCCCAGATCGCACAAGCCAACTCCGACAAAGCCCAAGCCCAGATTGATTTATATAATTACCTGATAGAGCATGGAAAAGTCATATCGCCAATCAGCGGAGTTGTTGTTAAAGGTGACCTTAAACGTCAGATTGGCGCACCAGTAAAAACAGGAGACGTTCTCTTCGAGGTTACTCCTCTTGAGTCACTTCGGGCAGAACTGCTGGTACCAGAAGATCAGATTTTTGATATCGCTATTGACCAGAAAGGTTATCTGGCTACGGTATCTTATCCTTCACAGCGAATCAAATTTGTCGTAGAGCGTATCAATCCCATGGCAGAGGTGGTGAATAACCGTAATGTATTTAAGGTACGCGTCCGCCTACTGGAAACACTCTCATGGATGCGGCCCGGGATGGAGGGAATTGCCAAGGTATCAATCGGTAAACGGCGGTATGTATGGATATGGACCCGAAGAGTCGTTAACTGGCTGCGAATGAAATTGTGGCTTTGAGTTGTAAGAATTCTTATGGCCGTAAATCGTCCGACATTTCATGAAGCATGGTATCGCGTTGCTGATTTGCATCCGCGATTATTGTCAGGTGTGCAGGTTTACAGACAGCATTTCCGCGGGCAGATGTGGTACGTCCTGGAGAATCCCTCCAACAACCAATACTCGCGAATCAGTGATGAAGCTTATCGTTTCATAGGTATGCTTGACGGCCGACGTACCGTATCGGAATGCTGGCGCATATGTAATGAGCAGCTTGCCGACAGAGCCCCTACTCAGGGCGAAATAATCCAGCTTTTAGGCCAGTTACACAGCGTCAATCTTTTGTATGCGGACCTGCCGCCGGACAGTGAAAGCCTTTTCAACCGCTATCGAAAGCGAGTCGGCCGCGAGGTTCGCGGGCAACTTATGAACATGCTGTTCATAAAGATTCCATTGATAGACCCAGACCATTTTCTCGATCTCTGGGTGGGTATATTCGGGCGGCTTTTCAGTTGGTTCGGGCTTATCTTATGGTCAATCTTATTAGCAATTGGATTATACTCTGTGGCGGACAATATCCGCGAGCTGTTCCATCAAAGCTCTGACATCCTCGCTCCTGACAACCTGATACTTCTGTATCTTAGTTTTGTGTTCATCAAGATATTTCATGAGTTCAGCCATGCCTTCGCATGCAAGAAATTCGGACAACTTAACCAAAGCCGCGGGCAGGTTCATACTATGGGCATTATGTTTTTGGTTTTCTTTCCTCTGCCTTATGTGGATGCCTCCAGCGCCTGGGCATTTCGTAATAGATGGCACAGAGCTGTTGTCGGGATGGCCGGTGTTATGGCCGAGCTTTCGATGGCGGCTATAGCAGCAATTATCTGGTCCAATACATCGACAGGAACGCTCCACATAATCGCCTATAATATTATATTTGTCGCCAGTGTCTCGACACTACTTTTCAATGGAAATCCTCTTCTGAGGTTCGATGCTTATTATGTCCTTTCAGATTTATTGGAGATACCCAATCTTGGCCATCGATCCAGAAACTATATTTACTATCTGGTTAAGCGCTATTGCTGGGGACTTAAACGAACACAGAATCCGGCATATACTTTCGGGGAGGGCCTCTGGTTTGTTTTTTACGGCCTTGCTTCTATGGGATTCCGTGTTTTTATCTGCGTAAGAATACTGCTGTTTTTGAATGACAGACTCCCGGAAGAATTATTCATACTCGTACCTTTGTTTGCCTTCTCTGCGATTGTAGCCTGGGTGTTTGTCCCATTAGGCAAGTTCGTGCAATTTCTGGCAACAAGCGCTGAGCTTACCCGCAATCGCAGACGGGCAATCGGTTCTACTGGGGTTATCTTTTGCCTGATAATTGTTGGTATAGGACTGATTCGAGTACCTGACTATTGGCGAGTCGAGGGAGTAGTAGAGCCGGTTAACCTGGCCATTGTCCACGCAGAAAGTGATGGTTTCGTGGTCGATTTTCTACCATCAGAATCAGAAGTTTCTTCAGGCGGAACGCCTTTGATACGGGCTGTAAATCTTGAATTGGAAGCCGAAAAAAAGAGTGCGGTCGCTGAACTGCTCATTCTGAAAATTAAGCGTAGAATCGCTGAAACACAGGAAATCGCTGCTGCTCAAATACTAGACGAACAGATAGAGGCTTTGAATGAAACAATAGCAAGGCTTGAATTCGAGCTGGACTCTCTGAATTTGAAACCACCAATTTCAGGAACATGGGTCGCATCTGATATTGAGAATTCTAAAGGCGTTTATTTACAGCGTGGTAAAAGTATAGGCTTCGTGGCAAGTTTAGACGATGTTATCATTCGAGCTACCGCCGGCCAGAAGATTGCTGGTATGTTAATGAAGCAACACGACAAAGAGGTTGAATTCCGAGTTAAAGGACAGCCTAAGTTGCTGATGACCGGTAAGATTGAAAAAATTTATCAATCCGGACAAGAGCAGTTGCCATCCGAGGCTTTGGGTTACGCAGTCGGCGGGCCAATGCCTACAGCCCCACAAGATCCTCAAGGCACGAAATCAGCAGAGATGTTTTTCGAGATACGCATCAAACCAAACGCAGGTTCTTCGATTCGTCTGCTAACCGGCCAGCGTATAGTTGCAAGAATCCGAATGCATCCCAAGCCGCTGGCGCTTCAATGGTGGCTTTCCGGGCGTCAATTATTTCAACGGAGGTTCCATATTTAAAGATGGCAACACTTCCAAGTGCAACATGGCAGATGCTCGAACATCGGATTTCAGACAAGCCTTTGCCGAGAGGCCTCGATGCCGCCTGGGACATGGGAATTGGTTTTATAGACAGATTGAAACCTCGACAGAAAATGTATTTGCGCCGGGCGGAAAAAGTGCTCGCACTTGAAAAACATTTTTCTCAAATGAGCGACGCAAATCTTCGTAAATCCGCCGGGGAGCTTCGCGAGGTTTTTCGCCGCCAGCGAGACACTCATTCGGATATTGAGCGTGCCTTTGCTTTGATCAGGGAAGTAGCAGCCCGGCAGATAGGTAATAAACCATTTCCCGTACAGATAGCAGGCGCTTTTGCCCTCGATCAAGGGTGCATCGCGGAAATGGCTACGGGCGAGGGCAAGACCCTTACGGCCACAATGCCTGCGACAGTCGCAGGCTGGCGAGGCCGGGGCTGTCATATAATTACAGTTAATGACTACTTAGCCGAACGCGACGCCGAATGGATGGGCCGGATTTATCGCTTTTGCGGTCTGAGTGTCGCACATATAGAACAGGCCATGAGCGCCAATGACCGGCGGGCAGCTTATCAGGCAGATATAACTTATTGCACAAACAAAGAAGTTTCGGCAGATTTTCTCCGCGACCGGCTCGCTCTTGGTCGTGTTAGAGGATTAAGTTCTGCACTTTTAGCTAAAATAACGCGAGCCGGTCAATCTATAATAGACCGGTTAGTGCAGCGAGGTCTTAATTTCGCAATCATAGACGAAGCAGATTCCGTTCTTGTTGACGAGGCAATTACGCCACTGATTATATCCGGGCCCGCCCCCAATCCTGAGCAGGTCGAGGCATTTCGCCAGGCGGCTGGTATTGTAAGCAATTTCAAGCAGGATACAGATTACCGAATTAACGCCCGCTATCGAGAGGTCGAACTAACTAACGAAGGCAAGAACCGGTTAGCCCAGGCGGCAGAGAGTTTTGGAAATATATGGCAGGGAGAGCGACGTCGTGAGGAGATTGCCACCAAAGCTCTTGTAGCCAAAGAACTTTATTCATTAGATAAACAATATGTGATTGACGACGGCAAAGTAGTTATCGTGGATGATTTCACCGGCAGACTTATGCCCGACCGCAGTTGGCGTGACGGCCTGCATCAGGCTATAGAAGCAAAGGAAAAACTTGAGATAACTCCGTCCAAAGATACATATGCCCGCATAAGTTTTCAGCGATTCTTCCGAATGTACCATAAATTGTCCGGCATGACGGGCACAGCAAGCGAAGCGGCTGCTGAATTCTGGCAGATTTACCATTTACCCGTGGTAGTAATTCCCACAAACCGTCCGTGCAAAAGAAAAAATCCACCTGACATAGTTTTGCCGACAGGGGAAGCTAAGTGGAAAAGAATCCTTTTAGAGATTCGTCGTGTTCATGAGAAAGGGCGCCCCGTCCTTGTCGGCACACGAAGCGTACAAGCCAGTGAATATATCAGTCAAATGCTCGAAGAGGAAAACCTGAGTCACCAGGTACTTAATGCGGTTCGTCACCGTGAAGAGGCCCAAATCATCGCCGGCGCCGGTCAGGCGGGGAAGATAACTGTGGCAACCAACATGGCGGGCCGGGGTACAGATATTAAACTTGGCCGGGGGGTAGCTGAATCAGGAGGGCTTCATGTCATAGCGAGTGAGCGTAACGAATCCGGCCGTATAGACCGGCAGCTCTTCGGACGATGCGCACGCCAGGGTGACCCAGGAAGCGCCCAGGCAATAGTGTCACTGGAGGATGAGTTTGTTTCTCGGTACGCCAAGAACATCATAGCCTATTTGAAAAAAAGATACGCTTTTAACACTGATGGAATCTCTTCAAAGGCCACCAGAGCCGTATTTCGTTTGGCCCAGCGCCGTGCGGAAAAACTGGCACTGCGTCAGCGGAAATCAGTAATGAGAACCGACCACTGGCTCGAAGAGCAGCTCAGCTTTTCGGGAAAAGAATAGACAGCTACCTACCTACTCGGTAAATCCAATGCGCCTAATCGGCTGGTGAGATTGACCTGAGACATTTTAGAAATGCAACTGGTGATTCAGACACAAAACAGTAGGTACTCCGGGATACATCTGGTAATATATAAGCAGAATTGTTGAATCTGCGGATTCATTTTCGTTTTAGAGTGACAAGGTGAGCCTTGTCTTAAATTTTGATTTTTTAGAGTGAACAATGCATGCTCCAGTAATCTCAATAATACATAAGAAAATTTTCTGCCAGCCTTTATGGTTCATTCTAATCGTTGCTGCTTCATATTTTGGATTAATGGAACCCTGCTTGATGGCTGGACCGCCACGAGTTCTACCATTTGGTACGGTCCCGTCCGACACGCGACTTGGTCCATTGAAAGGTGAACGGGGTGACTTCTCGTTCATCCCGGTTCGGTCACCCGAAGAATGGGAGCTGCGAAAAGAATATATTCAGCGGATATTGCACGTAACACTGGGGCTATGGCCCATGCCGACCAAGACTTCGCTTAATCCGGTCATTCATGGCACAATCGACCGGAGTGATTACACAGTCGAAAAAGTCTATTTCGAGAGCATCCCCGGCTTCTACGTCACCGGTAATCTTTACCGCCCCAAAGGAAGAAGGGGAAGACGGCCGGGAATATTGAGTCCGCATGGGCATTTTCCAGGCGGACGTTTTCTGGATTCAGGGCTCAAGGCAGTTCGTCAGCAGATTGTCCAGGGTGCTGAGCGGTTCGAAGAAGGCGGACGCAGTTTCATGCAATCTCGTTGCGCACAACTTGCGCGCATGGGCTGCGTAGTATTTCATTACGATATGATTGGTTACGGCGACAGTGTGCAGATACCTCTTAACGTCGCCCATCGGTTTTCGCAGTCACGTATTAAGTTCAAAGAACCTCCTGCGAGTGGTTTCTACAGCGCCTCAACTGAACTGCATCTTCAAAATCCGATGGGACTACATACGTACAATTCCATCCGCACACTTGATTTCCTGACCAGTCTGCCGGATGTTGACCCAGAGCGTATCGCAGTGACCGGGGGCAGCGGAGGCGGAACCCAAACGTTCATGCTCTGTGCCGTGGACGACCGACCACTCGTATCGGTACCGGTGGTGATTGTTTCAACTACGCGCCAAGGTGGATGTACATGCGAGAATATAAGCGGTCTTCGCATCGGAACATACAACCTCGAATTCACGGCTTTGTATGCGCCGAAGCCGTTACTCTTAATTTCGGCAGATGATGACACCAGAAGCATGCCTGAACGAGGATTTCCTGAACTGAAACAGCATTACAGAATGCTGGGAGCTACACAAAACGTCTCACATACTGCCCTCTTGCAGTTTCCACACAATTATAATTATGTCAGCCGAGCAGCCATGTATCATTGGCTTAACAAGCATCTCAACCTTGGATTTGAAGAACCGATCGTTGAAAGTTCATACAAGCGGCTATCACGAGAGGAACTATCTGTCTGGAACGATCAACATCCTCGACCCGAGAATAGTCCAGATTTTGAGCGGAAACTCCTCCAATGGCTGACTGATAATTCTCGGAGACAAATCTCTGCTTTGGTTCCTCGAACTGCCAAGTCCTTAGAACGTTATCGTCAAGTAGTCGGCGGGGCATGGGATATTCTGCTGCGAAATCTGCCGGAGAATCCCGAAATCAGATTTGAGTCAATGAAATCCGGGGACCAAAACAAGTACCGAGAAACACTCGGACTACTGCGCTATCGAACTATTGAGAATCACCGAGCGGAACTGCCTATGGTTTTGCTTGCGCCAAAAGAATCCACTCAGCGAACGGTGATTTGGGTTGATGCACATGGGAAGTCCGGGCTTTACACGAAAGAAGGCTTAGTGAAGGCACCAATTAGGAATTTGCTTGATACAGGTGTGACCGTGATTGGCATTGATTTATTATACCAAGGCGAATTCCCGGCAGATGAACAACCTAACAAGCATCAGCGTTGCCTGTCTAATGAAGAAGCATTTGCCGGGTGGACATATTGTTACAATTTACCTCTGTTTGCTCGCCGTGTGCACGACATCCTGGCCACGATCATGTTAGTGAAGCGTGGTAGTGTGAAGCCGGTAGAGGTCGATGTAGTCGGCTCGAACGGTGCCGGACTGTGGGTTGCTGCTGCAGTTGCACAGGCCAAAGGTGCTGTTGCCCGTGCTGCGATAAACACAGAGGGATTTCGCTTTGCCGATTTGAAAGATGTTTACGATGTCAATTTCATGCCGGGTGCAGCTAAATATGACGATGTACCCGGGCTGTTGGCGCTCACAGCACCCACGCGGCTGTGGCTCGCAGGAGAAGGGGAAACAGCTCCGTCGATTGTCAATGCTGCCTTCATTGCCGCCGGAGAGCCTACAAACCTGACGACTTTTTCGGATGACTCTCAGGACTCTGCAGAGGCAGTAGTGGAATGGCTGCTTAGCCATTAATCCTGATTTCGTTGACAGAGTGTGTACTCAAGCAAATAAGCCGTTGAATTGAGCAAGGACTATTGTATTTATTCATCTGCCGGTTCAGGTATGTTATTGCGCTTAGAAATAACCGGTAAAGCAGTACTAACCCGACGAAGCTCCAACACTGTCCCCATAGTTTGAGCCAACTCAGCCATAGAAATATTGAAGTCGGCAATAGCCTTTATATGGGCCTGCTGAGCATCCGCAAGAGCAGCCTGTGCCTGAAGTTTGACCAGAAGAAATTCCGGTGTAAGTCTTTCCCGCACCGGCTCCGAATCCTCTACGGCCTGCAAATGTATTTTTGCCGCCTCGGCGGCGTCGGCCTGAATTTGAATTTCGGCAAGGTTCGTTTCAACCAATCTAATCCTTTCCTTGGCCTGTATCGCCACCTGGTCGGCAAGATTTTGTAAAGCAGAAATCGCTTTTCTGCGTTCAAGTCTTCTTCGGAGTAATTCGGCTTCTCGCTGACGGTTACCAAGCGGAAATTCAAGAGACAAACCAACCGCATAACTGACATAGTCGCCACGATTGAAATTGTCATTTGCCGGGCCATAGCTTTGGCTGATACCCTGTAATCTGCTTGAAGCAATCAAATCCAGCCGGGACATCTCCTGGTTTTCCGCTACACCTATGTTAATATCAGCAACAGCAACAGCTACCCGGGCCTGCTGCATTACCGGATTTTTATTTATGGCCCGTCCAATAATCTCAGATTGATCGAGTTCCTTCGTTTTCATCGCCGGAGCAGTATCAGGTATAATTTCCAGCTCGTCGAGCAGGCTTACCTGCGGATCGGCCATCAATCTAAGCAATGCATCCTGCTCATCTATAACCGCCCTACTTGCCTGAAGCAGTATGGCCTCACGAGATTTTGCAGAAGCCTCCATCTGCTTGATCTGTACGTCAGTTGCGTCAATTTCTTTTCGGCCTAACACTTTTGTCAATGTATCAAGTGTTCTTTCCAATAGTTTCTGCAGAACCTCAAAGTTTCGACGGGCCTGCAGAAGCCGCCAATACGCCGATATAACCTGCGTCGAAACATCCTCGGCCTTCTGGCGAAATCCAAGAACGGCAACATCATGATTGAGCCTGGCTATGTTTACGCCCGCAAGGTTAGTCTGCTTCCATGCGTCACGTAAAAGCGGCTGTTTAACCTGAAAAGCAAGTATCGGCTCATACCTTGTGGGCAAAGACCTGTTAGCCAAATCATCCCAGCTTCTGGTCAAGGCATAGCTCAAAGACCACTCCGAACCGGTGATACCTTTTTGCTTGATTCCCGACTCCAATAAACGAACGTCCGATTGGCCGGGCTGAAAAATACTGTTAACAGGATTATCGTCCTGCTCATAATTTACACTCCCAAAGGCAGTCACGTCAAACTCCGCGGCCGCTTTGGTGATATCCTGTTTGGCTATAGATGGGTCGAAACTCACTACTCTGATTTCAGGGCTGTTGGCAAGGGCTCTGACTATCGCCTGATCAATTGTAAGAGCTATAATCTTCCTGCCAGTGTTGGGATCAATAACAATTTCAACCTCTTCCGGGATTCCATCAGGAATTGGTTTAAGCAGATCCAGAGGCTGCTTAGGATCCTTGCCCTCAGTATCGACTCGCTTCTGGGGACCTTTATCAGCCAAAGCCTGCTGATAAGAAGCCAGAGCACCCTGCTCATCCACTTTATCAGACACACAGCCAGTTAATTGAGCTATCAGTAAAATTAAGAGAACACCGGACAAAGGACAAAGAACAGATAATCGATAACCTGATTTTGCCTTAAGGTATCCTGAGGACTGACTTTTGACTTCGGGTGTACCTGGATTTGTACGATTGGTACAAAGAAAAGCATCTCCTTTAGGTATCATTTAATACTCCTCATTTTATCCCCTTGAAGCTGGGAAGATAATCTCAACGTGCTCGCCGGCTGGCCGGTTTGATTTGTTGGGCACTTCTATGCGAACCCTTAACGTTCCACTGGCCGCATCGGCGACAGCGGCTATGTAAACAATGCTTCCTTCTACCGACGCCCTGTTCGGATTCGGAAACAGAACCTTTGCCGTTTTCCCGGTAGTCAGATCCATAGCTTGAGTTAAAGGTACCGGAACATCAATCCAAAGCGGATCGATCTGGACAACGCGAACCACATCAGTCAGGGCATTAATTGATTCGCCGGCCTCAACATGAATTTTTTCAATCCTTCCATCTATCGGACTACCCAATCGCATTTTTTCAACCTGAACTTTTACCTCATCATATTTTCTCAGGGCCTGTTCATGCTCGAACCTTGCAAGTTTAAGCGACAGCTCGGCCATCTTCACACTCAGCCTGGCATGTTCGACCTCCAGTTCCGTTGCCGCATTCTGTGCGGCCGCTTTTTCCAGCTTCTGAAGGTCAACTTTTTTCTGGGCCAAAGATGCATCGCTGGCCTGTATTTGTGTAGTATCGTCACTGGCCGCTTTGAGCTGAGCAAGTTGTATCTGCTCGACAGAATCGTCCTGCTGGACAAGTACTTGTCCGGCTTTTACCCACGCTCCTTCAACAAAATGAACTTTTGCTATACGCCCCGGTAGAACATACGACAGGGTAATATCCGAGCTGGGATTCGTAATCGCTCGTACCGGCAAATTTGAAGATGCGGCCTGTAAACCACTAAGAAATAAAACAATGATAATACAGGAACCAGTAAAAAACTTTTTCCAAATCTTCATATAAAACCTCACTTATCTGATAAATTTAATCTGTTATTATACACACATATCGGACAAAACTGCAATTGAAATCATATATCCCTATTTATCGGAACTTAAAAATGCTCGCTTTATTACCGATTTTACTGGGATCCGGGCCACATATCCCAATACCCGCGGTAACATCTCTTATTTCTTCTGAAAATGTAATTATATCCAGAATATCGTCACTTAAAGTCAAAAAACAACGTTACATCTGAGATATAGGCTGGCACTTCTATATAGTTTCAAACATAAATAAGGAAGAATTGATTTTAGACAATAATTTTATAAGGCCATATAATGATGCAATTATGGAGGAAGACAAAATGAAGCGTTTATGGAAAATGCTGAAAGGAAATCGTCGTTCACAAAAACAACAATCGGCGAACACTAAACCCATATTCGAGAATCTTGAGCCAAGGCTCCTGTTAAATGCGGTTCCTTATATACAGGACTTCAGCCTGGGTAAACCCGATGCCGCCGCAGGCTGGGACTACTACTCGGACAATGAGGGGCGGATTGAGGTCGTTAGCGGCCGTCTGCAAATGGATGATACGGCAGGCAACACTATCTACTCTTCAAATGAGGCAATTTTACACGTGGACCTGACCGGCAAGACCGATGTAACCCTGACGCTGGACCACTGGAGCCTGGCAGATGAGAATGATGCCCTTCCCGACAGCTTTGCGGGCCATTTTAAGGGTGATGGGATAGCATTGAGCGTCGATGGCCAGAACTGGGTGAAAGTGACAGATTTGACCATTAGCTTCACTAATCAATCTTTCAAACTGGACTCTGCCCTCGAGCAGGCAAAAATCGCCGCCAACAGTACGGACGTTTCCGATGTTCAAATCAAATTCCAGCAGTATGACAATTACTCTGCCTCCACAGATGGGCGTCAATTCGATAATATAAAGATCCAGTCTTCAACAGTCGTTGCACAGGCGGTCCCTTATTTGCAGGATTTCGGTCTTGGAAAGCCAGATGCGGCTGGAGGGTGGGAATATTACTCGGACAACGAAGGGCGAATCCAAGTGGTTAGCGGCCGTCTGCGTATGGACGATATAGCCGGTAATACTACATACTCTTTGAATGAAGCGATTTTACATGTTAATTTAACGAATACAACCGGTGTAATACTGACTCTGGACCACTTGAGCCTCGCTGATGAGGTTGATCCGATTATTCCCAATAGCTTCATAGGCCATTATAAAGGCGACGGGATAGCTTTGAGCGTGGATGGCCAGAATTGGGTGAAAGTGACAGACCTATCCGGTAATTTTACCAATCAGTCTTTCAACCTGGATACTATTATTCAACAGGCCAAAATCGCTGCCAACAGTACAGACCTTTCAAACGTTAGAATCAAATTTCAGCAATATGACAATTATGCCGCAAACACAGATGGCCGTGAATTCGATAATATAAAGGTCAAGGCGACGTTGATCGCTCCGGAAATGGATGTTCTGGGTAATGGTCAAATCATTGTCGATGGCGATACGACTCCGAATTCTATTGACCATACAGATTTTGGGAGTGTTTACCTGAGCAGTTCTATAGTTCGTACCTTTACTATCATGAACACCGGAACAGCCGCTCTTAACATAACAAGCATTCAACGGACAGGCAGCACCGACTTTAGCGTAATTCAGCAACCTGCTTCTGTCGTTGCCGCCAACGGAGGAACCACAACATTCAAGGTACAGTTTACACCCACCAGCTCCGGCGTTCGTACCGCAACGATTCAGATTGCGAATAATGATGCAAATGAAAATCCGTATAACTTCGTAATTCAGGGCACAGGTTTGGTCCTGACCACGCCTGAGATAGACGTTCTGGGTAACGGTTATGTCATTGTTGACGGCGATACTACCCCGAACGCTATCGACTATACGGACTTTGGCAGTATTCAGCAGGGAAGTTCTACAGTTCGAACATTTACAATAATGAACACCGGAACAGCCGCTCTTAATATAACGAGCGTTCAAAGGACAGGCAGTACCGACTTTAGTGTGATCCAGCAGCCGGCTTCTGTCGTTGCTGCTAATGGAGGAACTACGACATTCCAGATACAATTTGCACCCAACAGCACCGGTGTTCATACCGCAACGATTCAGATTGCGAACAACGACAGTAACGAAAATCCATACGACTTCGTAATTCAGGGAACTGGCTTAGCTATCCCAATCGTAACACAGGCTATTCCTTATATACAGACGTTCAGTTCGGGCAAACCCGATGGCAGTGGAGGTTGGGAGTATTATTCGGACAACCAAGGCCGAATTCAAGTAGTCAACGGCCGGCTGCGAATGGACGATACAACAATCGATTCTATCTATTCACTTAATGAGGCGATTTTGCATGTGAATCTGACGGGAAAAACCGGCATAACACTGACATTGGACCACTTGAGTCTGGCTGATGAGGTTGACACTATTATTCCAGATAGCTTCACAGGCCATTATAAAGGCGATGGGATAGCTTTAAGTGTAGATGGTCAAAACTGGGTGAAAGTAACAAACCTGTCAGTAAATTTCACGAACCAGACGTTCAACTTAGATACACTGCTGCAACAAGCTAAAATAGACGCCGGCAGCACCGACGTTTCAAACGTTCGAATTAAATTTCAGCAGTATGACAATCAATCCGCGAACACAGATGGGCGTGAATTTGACAATATCGTTGTCAATTTCGGTGCGAATCAGGCCCCAGTTATTTCATCCGTAACGGCCAATCCTTCTGTAATTTCAGACACAGAGACTTCTCAATTACAAGTAAATGCGTACGACCCGGACAATGGCCCTAACGTGTTGACTTATAGCTGGACCGTACCATCCGGCCAGGGCAGCCTGAACAATCTTAACATAGCCAATCCGATATACACACCGCCGGATGTGAATGCCACGCAGACCTTCACACTAACAGTCAAGGTCTCAGACGGCATAAACATAACCTCACAAACGGTAAATATTACAGTAACGGACACACTTCCTGTTAATCAGGCACCGGTTATTACCTCTGTTACGGCCAGTCCATCTACTATTTCGGATACCCAGACTTCTCAATTACAGGTGACTGCTACTGATTTTGATGGTCCCAACGCGTTGACTTATAGCTGGACCGTACCATCCGGTCAGGGCAGCCTGAACAATTATAACACAGCAAACCCGATATACACACCGCCGGATGTGAGTGCCACGCAGATTTTCACGTTGACTGCTAAGGTCTCAGATGGCGCTGCCATAACTACAAAGACAGTTGATATTACGGTAACAGACACAGTTCCCGGCCCCCAGATACTTCTATCAGATGACTTTAACGACGGTAATTACAACGGCTGGATACTTGTAGATCAGGGCACTCTTGCCGGTCCAATGGCCTGGTCGGCAGCAAGCGGTGTTATGGTTCAAAGCTCTAACGTTCACTCTACTTTAGCTATTGATCCGGTGGCCAAATTGGGTACATACGCGTACTGGCAGGCGGGCACCGGCTGGACTGACTATACCGCGGCAGTAACGATTAAATCAACTGACAACGATGCCATAGGTGTTATGTTCCGCTATCAGGATGAGAACAACTACTACAGGTTTATCTGGGACGCAGAGCGGAACTCCCGTCAACTGGTAAAATGTGAAAACGGCGTGTTCAGCATTCTTGCCGAAGATTCAGTTCCTTATGTTACAGGCAAGGAATATCAGGTTAAGATTGCCGTCCAGGGCAGCTCATTGCAGGTATCTATAGACGGCAGCCCGGTATTCTCGGTAACAGATAGCACCTTTTCTTCCGGGACTATAGCGTTATACAGTTGGGGAAATGCGGGCAGCTACTTCGATGATATCATGGTATCAACATAGAAAAGCGTTTGTGCAGATTTCTTATAAGAAACAGTAAGTTTCCTGGAGGATCAAATTATGAAGGATTACAAAATAAAATTGTCGCTGGTATGTGTCCTGGTGATTATATTGAATACCATTAACATTGTTGAGGCCCAGCCAATGAGCCCGCCAGCAAATAATAGTTGTCAAAATGCGATGCGTATCGGAGAGGTTATTAACCAGACATACAACACTTCATATGCAACTTTCGACGGACCCGGACACTGCACGAGCAGCCCAAATATCTGGTACCGCTACACTGCTTCACGCGCCTGTAATGTCACTGTTAGCCTCTGTGGAAGCAGTTACGACACCGCACTGGCAATCTACAGAGGATCTGAGTGCTATCCACGGCAGAGTAATATGATCGGGTGCAATGATGACGCCTGCGGCCGGCAGTCCGAAATCACCTTCCCAGCGACAGCCGGTACTGAGTATCTGATTGAGGTCGGTGGATTCGGTGTCAGCAAGGGAGCGGGAGTAATAAGTATCAGTTGCGATTCGGAGCCGCCGGTAAGCCTTAACAACGATAACTGTCAGAATGCTAAGCCAATCGGTAACGTATCAGGCATGGCATTCGATACAAGCAATGCAACGTTCGACGGTCCCGGCCACTGTTTGACAAGCCCGAATATCTGGTATATCTATACTGCAACATGCACGGGTAAAGCCACAGTGAGCCTGTGCGGCAGCGGTTATGATACCAAAATGGCCGTCTATAACGGAGGCGGCTGTAATCCGTCACTTAGCAGGCTGATAGAATGCAACGACGACTCCTGCGGCTGGCAATCCGAAGTAACCTTCGATGCAACCGCCGGACAGCAATACCTCATCGAAGTCGGCGGATTTGGCGACAACAAGGGACAGGGGCTGATAAGTGTCAGTTGCGAGGGTTCAACACCACCAACTTCACAATCAGACCTCGGCGACGCACCGGACAGCACTAACAATTTCGGGCAAAATATGACCGCATATCCCAAGGGAGGACCTTCGGGAGTCCGAGCCCATTATCCGACCGTATATAACGACGGCAGAACCACGGGGCCTTTTGGACCGATCCACCTGAATTCTGAGAGAGTGGTGGCTCATCTGGGCAAGAATATTACCCGTGAAAATGAGGCCGACACAGGCCCGGACCAGGACATCACCAATAATATCAGACCCACAGCTAACACGCCCGACAATGACAATAGTGATGATGGTATTGTCTTCCCGGTCAATATGCCAAAATGCCGCTGGACTACGCTTGACTATATCGTTAATGTTATCAATCCTGGTACCAATCTCTATGTCAATATCTGGTGCGACTGGAACCGTGACGGTGACTGGGACGACAGCACTCTCACCAACCCATCTCTGGCCTGTTCCAAGGGAATTGTGTCTGAGTGGGCGGTAAAAAATCAGTATCTTATCAATCTACCGGCCGGCTTAAATCAGATCACTTCGAAGGCATTCCTGTCATGGCATCCGGATGCAGGTACCAAGCAAATATGGATGAGGATTACTCTTTCACCGAAGCCCTGGACGAGCGGCAGCGCTCCCGGCGTCAGAGGTAATGGCGGTTCCGGACCACGGGACGGCCATGAATTCGGCGAGACGGAAGATTACTACTTCATTCCGGAAACGAGCTTCTCGATATGTGAAGATTATAACGGTGACGGAGTAATCAACCTTCAGGACCTGGCGGCTTTCACGACCGACTGGCTTGAGAACTGTCCGTAGTATTTGACGTATATTTGATGTAAATAAAAAAGGCTGTGAGTGAAAACCACTTGCAGCCTTTCTTGTGTATCCAACCAATTTAATTGCCAAATTGACACAATAAAGTTTGATGAGAGATGTTAGGCAAGTCGAAAATACAGATTTGCACTTGACGGGGACAATCGCTATTTGTTATACTAATTATCATTAAGAAACGGGAAAAGCAATTGATAAGCCTGTGATACGCATGGGGCAGGAGAACAAGAAAATGGCAACTCTGAAAAACTCACCGAAAATAAATGCGATGATCATGTTATTCTTTGTCGGCGTAGCCTTGTTTGTATTCAATCCCTGCGCTTTAGCCCATATTGATGTTACAGTAGAACAGGCACGAGATCTCATTGAATCCACGAATGGTCTAATTGTGGTAGATGTCAGGGAGCCATTCGAATACTGTGATGACGTAGGACGCATTCCGGGGGCCCTGAACTATCCGCTGAGTTCGGGAGTGTTAGAGGACCGATATGAGGAATTGCCCATAGATGGTCCAATCTTAGTAGTGTGCCGGAGTGGTGGACGAAGCAATGTAGCAGCCAATTTCCTGGATTCTAAGGGCTTTTCTACGGTCTATGACATGATAAGAGGTATGAGTGCATGGGAATGGGAAACAGAGCCATGCAAAGACGACATCGACAGCGAGACAGCAGATTCTGCAGAGACTAATACTTATGTCTTTCTGCCTGACCAAAGTACTGTGTTCCAGACCGGCGGAATAGCCGGAGTGCATGAAACTTATCCCGTTCAAGGACAATTCCAGCTTAAGGTGGATGTCAATTCCACAGTTGCTGCATTTGGCTTTGTTGATGCATTTCTGCTTAGCCCTGTCAGCTCTTCACCTCCACAGAACCTGGGTGAACTGTTCAATATGGCCATACTTGTCGGTGAGGTTCTTGACGATAGGACAATCTCGTTTACGGGTAAAGCCGACGACGGCAGCAAAGTTCTCATTACTGTGACTATGGAGGATGATCTGACATATCTTGTTGGCGAGACCATCCCGCCGCCCAACAGTGCTGATTTCTTCCTGTTCAGTCTCGAAGCGGTTGCCCAAAGACAATACAGTGGCGGTACGGGAGAGCCGAATAATCCTTACCTGATTTACACAGCCGAGCAGATGAATAAAATTGGTGCTGAGGCTGATGACTGGGATAAGGGTTTTAAGCTGATGGCAGACATTGATCTGAGAAGCTATTCGGGAACAGATTTTAATATCATTGGATACTGGGTGGATCAGGATAATAACAAACCATTCTCCGGCATTTTCTACGGCAACGGCCATAAAATCTCAAACTTCACCTATTCCTCTACAGATACAGACAACATAGGGATTTTTGGCTACGTCTCTGGAGAAAATGCAGAAATCAAAGATTTGGATTTGATTGATCCGAATATTAATGTTCACGCGCTAACGGGATGGCGTGTTGGTTCGCTGGTTGGCAGACTGGAAGAAGGAACCATCAGCAACTGCTACGTCGAGGGAGGCAGCATTTCGGGCGAGTTTGGTATCGGTGGCCTGGTGGGAATAAATTCGGGCACAATCACCAAATGCTTTTCGACGGGCATCGTTTCGGGAATGAGGAATGTCGGCGGTTTAGTGGGAATCAATTGCTATGGTACAGTCACCAATTGCTACTCAAGCAACAGCGTTACGGGCCATTACGATAACGGCGGCATAGTTGGATGGAATTGGGAAGGAACAATCATCAATTGCTATTCAATGAGCAGCGTTTCGGGAATGTGGAATGTCGGGGGATTGGTGGGAGATCATTTTGAGGGTTCAATCATCAATTGTTATGCAACCGGCAGTGTTTCGGGCGAGTGGTTTGTCGGCGGATTAGTGGGAAGTACTACTTTGGGTGAAGTTACATATTCTTTCTGGGATATTGAAAAAAGCGGTCAGGTAAGCAGTGCCGGTGGCATGGGCAAGACAACAGTTGAGATACAGATGGCCAGCACATTCTTAGATGCTGGCTGGGACTTTGTGGATGAGACTAACAACGGTACCGAAGACACCTGGTGGATTGAAGAAGGGCAGGACTATCCCCGGTTGTGGTGGGAGCTGGTATCCGAGAATTGATTTGTTCATATAGCCTGCGCGGCGAATATCTATCAACAACTGAATAATATCAAGAACAACTCCCCCAAAATATCCTTGCTTAGTGGAGAGCGTTCCTCGGCAGGAAATAAGTTCCGGGGCTGGTGCTGCCATCAGGGTATGGTACAGTGCCATCGGCGGTTATTGAAACTTTCATAGGTACGACATCGGATGCCGAATAGGTCTCAACATGTCCATCGGTGTACGATGCTTTCAGCTTGATTTCAGGAGCATTACCCTGAGGGCTTCTGCGCGACCAAAAAGAAGTAAGAAGATATGTTTCCTCGGTAATATCAGCTCCCTCAAAAGGCTCGCAGCTACTGTATGCTTCCGGGTTTCTCCAGTGGCTATAACCATAATAATCGCTTACAAGCAGCTTGCTGTATCTTCGGCCGCTGGCCGGGCCCTGCGGTCCTCTGAAAACGCCTCTGCGTCCGCCAAGATAACCTCTATAGTTCCAATAGAAACAGTACGAACCTCCAACCGGGTCGGCAGGAAAAGAGTTCATGGGATTGTCCCAATTGTCACCAGCATCCCATGCCTGCTGTAAATGCTCGTATTTATGCGGTACGTTCGGACAATACATAGTACTCGCATCGGATATGTATTTCCTGAGATATTCGCTCATTGCCCTGTGAAGTTGCGGGCTACGGCGTCTGTTACCGGTTAACTTTGTTGCGTCTGTCCAGTTCCAGGTGTCACCAGCTCCGATAGTAGCAACCGACTCGGGATATCTTTCATTGTTGTCAGAGGCGAAAAGATTCATGGTGGAAGTAATCTGCTTCATGTTGTTCATGCTCATCATCGAGCGTGCCTGGAGCCGTATTCGATTGAAAGCGGGCAGTGAAATAGCCATGATGAAAGAGATTATGGACATAACCACAAGCAACTCTATCAGCGTAAAGCCCCGCTTTCGTCTCTTGCCTACCTGCATATAAACATATCGGGCGCGGATTTTTCTATCCTCCTACCGAGCTCAGAATACTATTTAAGCGCTCCTTGAGCGCCTCGAGCAAATTTTCCTTATTATACTCGCGATTCAATCCTTTGTCAACCATAAAAATTACCTATTTTATCGGATGTATCATTTTTAACAGTAATAGAGAGAAACAACCAAGTTCTTAGAACAGATTCCAATACACAAAAAAACTACTCATTTCCTGTTATTTCTCAACCTCTACTCTTTTTATATCGTCAATACTAAGCTTTTTACCTAAAAAGACTTAGGGTAATTAGCTTCATATCGTAATAACTTATTGTACTGAGTTATCTATCACAACCTCAGCGATGCGCATTGCTCAACCCACAGGCTATCGGCACCATGCGGGTACTTCACTTTCAGATTCTAAATAATGTTAATTTTTGATATTACCAGGACGACCCACTCTTACTCGCAAACGGTGTACCGCCATAAGCTCCCATGTTCACCCTGCCTGCATGAGGTTTCTGCTCGCGTCCTATATACATGGCGGGATCACCTTTATCGATACAAGGACTTGTCTGCGAGTCCGTCGTCCAGGAACGGCTATTGGGTAAATATCTTCCGTATTCAGACTGCAAATGAAAGTCGTTATTATTAATATCAGCGAATAGAGGCTCTTCGCTTATATTGCCGAGATTACTATCACCAGGTTTCAATTCTCCAAGAGAACTATAACGCGCACGGCATTGCTCCAGGTCACCGAATTCATTGTTCCAAAGAATGCAGTTGGTTATACTTGGATCGGAACCTCCATAAGCAGTAATACCAAACTGATTATTAACTATAGTCAGATTAGTAAGTTCGGGAGAAGCACTTTGACAAAAGATAGCTCCCTCTCCACAATCAGTGATTACAAAATTACGCAGTACGCTTCTCGAACTCTCGGCAAATTGAAAAGTAAATGCATAGTCATTAGATATTACCACAGCGGCATCATCCGCACTTTGAATAGTTATTGATTTACCTTCTATAAATACAGATTCACGATATGTTCCCGGCCAGACCATTACAGTATCGCCGTGATCAGCCCACCCCACCGCTTCCTGGATGGTTCTGAATGCCTGGTTTCTGTACTTGCCTGATTGATCAACGTGAATGATGAAAGGGCCGGTACTGTAGCTTGCTTCGCGAGTACCACCATACGCTCCCATGTTAATACGTTTATTATTCGGGAAAGGCTCTGCTCCTATCGGATCCTGTGGATCACCAGCATCTATACAAGGGCTATGATTACTCCAGTTCGTCATTTGGCCCGTGAAGCCAGAGCGAAGATGATAATCACTTCCTCTCGATACAAACTTAGGATCCGAATCGATATTACCCTGTCCCGAAGAATATCTTTCGATATTAGAATAGAGAATGCTTGATGAAAGTGAACCTCCGAGCGAAACTGCTGAGCCGCCATTGTACCATACGATACTGTTTTTGATTGCTATATAACTTGCATCAGCGTAAATCCCCGAATTTGTATTATCAGCAATTGTGCAGTTTGTAATATTAAGATCGGCATATGAATCCGAGAAGATTCCACCACCTGTCTGGGCATCATTATTCGAAACAATGCAGTGTTCTAATTTGGCTTGTGTAGAAGAACCTCCACAGTAAATACCTCCGCCATGGGCATTTCCCTGTGCGATGTTGAAGGAAATATCACAACCAGCCATCATAAGCCTGCTTTGCAAACAATATACTCCAGCTCCAACGCTGTTATCAGAACCGGTGTTCCTTTTGATGTTACAATTTACAATCCGAGCATCTGAGCCTCTCATAAGACCTATACCCGCTCCAAATCCTCCAGCCTGGCATTGTTCGATAGTACAATCAATAATTAAAGGTGAACCACCAACGGAACCGATCCCGGCTCCCAGCTCGGCTGAACATTGCCTTATCACACAATCAATAATACTCGGGCTGCTATTTTCACAGTATATGCCGCCACCAATCGGGTGCGCAGGGCTTGGATTCCAGTTCGAATTTTCAGATGGAATCTCAGAGCCCGATAAAACAGCCCCTTGAATTGTAAAACCGCGAAGTACGGAACGTTGCTTTTCTCCTCTGTGGAAATAGAAACCCCTATGACCTTCGGCACAGTCAATAGTCGTTTGCCCAGGCCCGGATGAGCTGCGCAAAGTTATTGCCTTACCCTTAAAGTCTATATCCCAGTTTCCATTGCCCGTATAGGTACCGGGCGAAACCTCTATTATATCGCCGTTAGACGCAGCATCAATCGCATCCTGGATTGTGGCAAAATCAATCGGTACTTTTTTCTTAGCAGGAGACGAACTTAAAAATACCTCTAAATTATCTATCAGAACCTCAGTTCCCCTGAATCTGATATAACAGACACCACTAACAGATTCCAGAGAGATGTTATGGCTTCCCTGACCCAGTTGCCGTGCCGATTCCCAATTGACACCATCGTCTGAGAGCGAGTATTGAAAGGAGCCGGAAACCAGGTCGGTGGTATCCTGAAAACGTATATCAATATTCAGGTTTCCACTAACAGCTCCGTTTGATCGAGATAAATCAACTGGAAAACTATAACCCAGAACCGCCGCCTCGCCGTTGTAGTCCCCGAAGCCTAATTCGTCTG
>JAVVFI010000059.1:0-18330 GCA_032250555.1 Sedimentisphaerales bacterium | reverse complement strand
GATAAGGGACAGAGGGGTGAACATCAGGGTAGGCAAACCCCGAGTGGCCTACAAAGAGGCGATCACCAAATCAGCACAGGCAGAAGGCAAATTTGTCCGCCAGACCGGTGGTCACGGCCAGTACGGGCACGTTGTTTTGAAAATTGAGCCACTTTTAACTGATGATGGCCATTGGAGCAGTGATTATGAATTTCAGAACGAAGCTCCCGGTGATGCTGTGCCGAGAGAGTATATTCCCGATGTTAAAAGTGGGTGCAAGGATGCATTAAGCAGCGGTGTATTGTCGGGCTATCCTATTGTGGGAATTAAAGTTACGCTAATTGATGGATCTTTCCATTCTGTGGATTCCTCGGGTCTTGCTTTTGAACAGGCAGCCGCGATTGCTCTCGAAAAGGCAGTAAAAGAGGCCGAACCGGTATTACTTGAGCCGGTCATGAGGCTTCAAGTAATAGTACCGCAGGTTAATTTTGGCGCGGTTCAGGGTAACCTGCTTGCAAAAAGGGGACTAATTACCGATTGTCATGTGCATGGAAATATGCAGGTAATTGATGCGAAGGCGCCACTGGTTGAATTGTTTGGATATTCCAGCGATATTAGAAGCGTAACGGCTGGCAGGGGGACCTTTACTATGGAGCCGCTTAGCTATGAAAAGGTTCCCGAACAGATTGCAAAGCAAATCATATTTTAGAAAAAGTGTAAATTTTTTATATTTTAAATATTTTTCTCGACATTTTGTTGACAGCTACTGTTTTATGTGTTAACTTTCAACGTTTTCAGCCGTAGCGAGCATCGCCAAGGACGGCTTTGCGAAAACCTTAGTTGGGCTGTGGCATATCAAAATATTGTGGTCATGGATGATTTATGACTCTGTTAGAATCAGGGGTAATCCAAAACCTGGTGTATGGCTTTGGATGGGTAGTGGTTACTGCCCGAACCCGAACTCTTAAGGAAGGCGAATTTGGTTGTTGGTTATTGAAGGACTAAATCGAAAACAACATTTGAGTAATCAATAATCGATACAAGGCCTTTCCTGCCAGAAATCAAACAAAATACGTTTAGCTGATAGCAGAAGTAGTGTAGTCTAAAATTGGATTTTATGGTTTTTGTAGTATAAGTTAAATACTTTGAGTCTTTATCGGCTTGAGTAAAGGAACTTTATGGCTGCTGACACTGAAAGAATAAGAATTAAGATGGAGTCTTACGACCACAGGGCTCTTGATGCGTCCGCCAAGGAAATAGTGGAGCACGCTCGAAAGACCAATGCTCGTGTTAGTGGTCCCGTTCCTTTGCCGACGCGTATTGAAAGATATACTGTTTTGCGAAGTCCGCACATTGACAAGAAATCGCGTGAACAGTTCGAGCTAAGGACTCATAAGCGCCTGATTGATATTCACGAAGCCAACGCTCGAACGGTTGAAGTGTTGAACCGCCTTGTAGTTCCGGCGGGAGTCTTTGTAAGGATAAAAGCCTGATATTTCCAAACGGATAACCAAATACGAGATATAAAGAAATGGCAATGTTGTTAGGAAAAAAAGTTGGAATGACCCAAATATATAACGATTTGGGTAACTTAGTGCCGGTTACGGTCATACAGGCCGGTCCCTGTCAGGTATTACAGGTAAAAACGACTGAAACTGACGGCTATAATGCTGTTCAATTGGGTTACGATGAGATAAAACCCGCCCGCAGGAAGCATCCCCAAATCGGGCATGCCAAAAAAGCTGACACAACCCCAAAGAAATTCATCAAAGAGATGCGCTTGGACGAAGGAACCGAGCAGCAGTATGAAGTTGGAACTTCTGTGACAGTTTCAGTTTTTGCGGAAGAAAAATACGTCGATGTCGTGGGCACCAGCAAAGGTAAAGGTTTTGCAGGAGCGATGAAGAGGCACGGTTTCGGGGGGTTCCCGGCATCACACGGCACGGAAAGAAAACACAGAGCGCCCGGCTCGATAGCGAGTTATTCCAGTGATGCAGGTCACGGTGCAGGCCCCAAAAAAGGAAAGAGAATGGCGGGACATATGGGCAACTGTCGTGTAACTATGAAAAACCACAAGTTGGTAGAAGTGGATGAAGAGAAGAACTTGTTAATCATCAAGGGATCGGTGCCCGGCCCGGCCGGTGGTTATTGCATAATACAGAGTGCAAAAAAAGGCTAAGTAGTGGGAGAATGGAATAACTGAAAACATGATTAAATTGGCAGTTTACAATACAGATGGTCAGGAAGTTGAAAGCTTGAAAGTTGATGAAGCGGTTTTGGGCGGCTCGGTCAGATACTCTCTGCTTAAGCAGGCCGTTGTTATGTATCATGCGAACAAGCGTGTAGGGACGGCAGCCACCAAAAGCAGAAGTATGGTTGCCGGTTCGAGCAAAAAGCTCTTTCGGCAAAAGGGGACCGGAAATGCACGGGTTGGTAATATCAGAACCGGTAAGCGTAAAGGCGGCGGTGTTACCTTTGCCAAGACTACAAGGGATTTCAGTAAAAGTATGCCAAAAAAGCAAAGAAGATTAGCCCGGGACTCGGCGATATTGGCAAAGCTTCTGAGAAGCGATGTTGTGGTTGTTGACGGGCTAAATTTTGATAAACCAAAAACAAAAGATTTTGCAGGTATTCTGAGCAACTTAAAAATAGATCGCAGTTGTCTGGTAACGGTTAGCTCTGGAAACGTAAATCTTTACAAATCAGCTAATAACATTCCAAAGGTAGATGTTATGCCTGTAAGTGAATTGAACGCAGGCGATATTTGCCGCCATCGTAAAATGCTGTTTACAAAAGAAGCGTTTTTAGATGTATTGAACCGAGAGCAGGCAAGCGAAAATTAACGGGTATTGCTGTGGATGATTATAACGTAATAATTCGGCCTTTGATTACAGAGCAGGGGATGCACTTTGCTAATACAAAAGGTGCATATTCTTTTGAAGTAAATAAAAGAGCCAATAAGGCGCAAATAAGAAACGCTGTTGAGAGAATATACAATGTCAAGGTCCAAAAAGTAAGGACGGCCAATCGTAAGGGCAAACAACGCCGCAGAGGCAGGGCGATTGGAGAGACGTCGAGCTGGAAAAAGGCTATTGTATTTCTGGACCCTGAATTTCATATAGATTTATTCTAAATACGAGATACGAGTTATGGGTATTAGAATTTATAAACCAACAAGTGCCGGTCGAAGAAACAGTTCGGTTAATGATTATGCCGAGTTGACCAACGACAAGCCTGAGAAGTCGCTTTGCAAGCGTATCAAAAAGAGCGGGGGTAGAAACCATTATGGTGTTACGACCACTCGTTTTAGGGGCGGCGGGGCAAGGAAGATTTACCGCATTATTGATTTTAAGCGCAAGAAGGACGGTATCCCGGCAAAAGTAGCGACAATAGAATATGATCCCAACAGGAATTGTTTTATTTCCCTTCTGCACTACGCCGACGGCGAAAAGAGGTATATATTAGCTCCGTTTGGTATCAAGGCCGGAGACAAGGTGGAAAGTGGACAGGTTTGTGAGCCTAAGATTGGCAATACGATGCCTATGTCTGCCATTCCTGCCGGTATGGAGATTCATAATATCGAAATGAGAGCTGGCCAGGGCGGAAAGCTTGTCAGAGGTGCCGGAAACGCTGCAAAGATTGTGGCTAAAGAAGGTAACTGGGTTACTATCATTTTGCCAAGTGGTGAGATGCGGATGGTTCGTAAAGAATGCCGGGCAACAATCGGCCGGGTTAGTAATCCCGACCACCAGAATGTACGCATTGGCAAAGCCGGCCGTAAGCGGCATATGGGTATCAGACCCCATGTAAGAGGAAAAGCGATGAATCCGGTTGCTCATCCGATGGGTGGTGGAGAAGGCAGAGCAAACGGCGGACGACATCCCTGTTCGCCTACAGGTGTGCTTGCAAAAGGCGGGAAAACCAGGAATCCTCGAAATCCAAATAACAAAAGAATAATTCGCAGACGTAAAAGTAAACGACAGAAACAATTGAATATATGATTTAGTCGTGCGAAAAACGCACACTATGTGAGATATGAGAAATGGGAAGATCTCTTAAAAAAGGACCATACGTTGACGACAAGCTGTTTGGCAAGGTCAATAAGCAAATTGACTCCGGTTCTCGCGAGCCGATAAAGACCTGGGCAAGAAGATGTACGATTGTCCCGGAGTTCGTGGGTTTTACGTTTATGGTTCACAATGGTAAGATGTTTCATAAAGTATTTGTAACCGAGGATATGGTTGGGCATAAGTTAGGTGAGTTTTCACCCACACGGACGTTCAAGGGGCATTCGAGTAAAAAGATAAAGTAATATGCGTGAAGCGCTGCTCGTAAAGACAGATTTGAGATAATTATGCTAAGTGCTGAGAAGTTAAAAGAATATTGCCGGGAGCGACAGATGGATATCGGGCAGATGGCCGATAGGCTTACCGGAGCCAGACTTAATAAAAAGCAGGCCGTTGCAGCTATTAAGAACTGGCAAAAAGGTCTATTTAAACCCGAACCGCGTACAGATGATATTAACCGTCTGGCGAGTGCCCTGTCTGTCGAGATAAATGATATAACTGACTGGCGTTCGTCTTATCGATATGCACCGATGTCGGCTCGCAAAGCCAGACTGGTTACTCAATTGATAGTCGGTCGTAGTGTTCAGGATGCATTGGATATCCTGAAGTTCACGAGAAAACGTGCTGCAACAATGATTGAAAAAGTTTTGAAAAGCGCTGTTGCGGATGCAGACGAGCGTCAGGTTGATGTTGAGAAACTTTATGTTTGTTCTGCACGGGTCGATGATGCTGGAATTCGCATCGGTACAAAAAGATGGATACCTAAAGACCGAGGCAGAGCGCATCCAATTCACAAGAAAGCTTGTCATATACATATAACAGTAACACAAGTGTAAACGAAATACGAGATACGAAATTATGGGCCAGAAAGTATCACCAATAGGATTTAGGACAGGAATAACACTTGGTTGGCAGAGTACATGGTTTGCTACAAAAGCCAATTACGGCGATTTTCTTGTCGAGGACCAGAAGATTCGCCGGTATGTTGACAATAGATTTAACCGTAGTATGCCTAAAGGTGCGGTTGCAAAGACCGAAATAATTCGCACCCGCAACGAAGTGAAAGTCACACTGCACAGTGCTCGGCCCGGAGTAGTCATTGGCCCGCGAGGTGGTGAAGTTGATAAGCTGCGTGAAGAACTTGAAGGCTTAACCGGCAGAAAGATAAGCGTCAATGTCATAGAGATAAAAGACCCGGAGCTTAACTCTAGTTTGGTTGCTGAAGCGATTGCTGAGCAGCTAAGCAAGCGGGCTTCGTTCAGACGTACGATGAAACAATTTTGTGAAAATGCAATGCAGGCTGGTGCTAAAGGAGTTAAGATCATTTGCTCAGGCCGGCTGGGCGGCTCTGAAATGTCCCGAAAGGAAACTCAGAAGCTTGGCAGTATTCCGTTACATACTTTGGACGCCAATGTAGATTATGCTGTAGCAACATCAAGAACGACATACGGAGCTATAGGAATAAAAGTTTGGATTTATAAAGGCAAATTCGGTGAAGAAATTGTTCCGAGCCAACATCGTCGTCGTCCACCGAGACGTATGGGGCCGTCAACGAGGAGTGGCGGGAGAACCCAAGGTGCTCCTAAGAGAAGCGGCAGAACTGCTGCTGCACCCGCAGCGCCGAAAGAGCAGCTTGCAGAGCCGGCTAATGCCGAGCCAGGTGAAACAAAAGAAAGCTGAAAAACCGATTTTGTGGGTAAAATAGTGATATCTTAAATACGAGTTTTACAAGGGTAAAAAAAAATGGCAATGATGCCGAAAAGAGTTAAATATCGTAAAAGCCAACGCGGCAAAATGAAGGGCAATGCCTCAAGAAGCAATTATGTTGCGTTTGGTGAATACGGTTTACAGGTTTTGGAAATGAGCTGGATAACGGCAAGACACATTGAAGCCGGCCGAGTAGCAGCGACTCACTTTTTGCATCGCGAAGGAAAAGTCTATATCAGAATATTCCCACATAAGCCAGTGAGTTCCAAACCGCTCGAAACCCGAATGGGTAAAGGTAAAGGTGAACCGGAGTTCTGGGTTGCCAGAGTCAGGCCTGGTCAGGTTTGTTTTGAGATCGGTGGAGTAGCTGAGGATGTAGCAAAAGAGGCTCTACTCAGAGTTGCTCATAAAATGCCGATTAGGTGTAGGTTTATTAAACGAAGACATTCATTGTAAAGGAACTCTTCGAATGAAAGCGCAGCATTATAGAGAGATGAGTCAGGATGAGCTTGAGCATAAACTTGAAGAGCTTGAGAGGCATTTATTTGATCTGCGCTCACAGGCGGTTACTGAAAAGCTGGAGAACTCAAAAGGCGTTATTAATGTAAAGCGTGATATCGCAAGAGTTAAAACAATAATGCGGGAAAAAAGCAGCGTTTTATCCGCAGACGATTGATTAGTCGGAAAGCAAAGATGCAGGAACAAAAATTAAAAACTTTAACCGGCGTGGTGGTAAGCAACAGTGGCGACAAGAGTGTCAGGGTAGTCATTGACTTCAAAGTCAAGCATCCAAAGTACGGTAAGTATATCAAGCGCAGGACAAAGATCGGTGTACATGACGAACATAATAAAAGTGGTGTTGGCGACGTAGTTGAAATTACTCAGTGCAGACCTCGCAGTAAGACCAAGAGTTGGCGTCTTGTCAAGGTTGTCCAGAGAGCAGTTGAAGTTTGAGTTGGGATAAAAGATAATGGTTCAGCAGGAAACAATGTTGGATATAGCTGACAATTCAGGCGTAAAGTCTGCATTGTGTATAAAGGTTCTTGGAAGAGGCGGATCACGGGGTAAGATGACCCGTCCGGTCGCAGGTGTGGGAGATATTGTTTGTGTTGCGATAAAAAAATCGCTTCCTAACTGCCAGTTGGATGATAAGAAAGTACATAAGTGCCTTATTATCCGCACCAAGAGCCCTGTGAAACGTTCCGATGGAAGCTATGTAAGATTTGACAGCAATGCCGCAGTGATGATTGACGGTGACGGCAATCCGATAGGAACGAGAATATTCGGTGCGGTGGCTCGCGAGCTTCGCGAAAAAAATTATATGAAAATTATCTCGCTGGCAAGCGAGGTAGTATAAGTTAAGTTGAATTGTAGTTTGGGTATTTATGGCTTCGCATATAAAAAAAGGTGATATGGTCGAGATAATAGCCGGTGACCACAAAGGTGCTACTGGCAGGATTCTGCGTGTGATACTTGACAAGCATCGGGTAGTAGTTCAGGGTCATAACATAGCAAAAAAACACGTAAGGCCTTCGCGGAAAAATCCGCAGGGAGGCCGGATCAATGTGGAGCAGCCGATACACATAAGTAATGTTTTGCCGGTGAATCCGAAAAGTTCGAGAGGCAGCAGAGTACGTTACCAGGTAAGTGAGGATGGCAGTAAAAAGCGTCTTACTACCGATGGTAACGAAATCGGAGTTGTAAAGAAAACTAAAAAGTGAGTTATTAATTGTTAATTGGTGTTTAATGGGCCGGTTGACCGTTTTACGAGATACAGTATGGCGCGTTTGAAAGATTTATATAAATCAAAAATAGTTCCGGAGCTTACAAAGGAATTCAGCTATAAAAATCCTATGGCTGTACCGCAGATGAAAAAGGTCGTTATCTCCATGGGCGTTGGCAAGGCGGTGCAGGATAAGAAGTTCATTGAATTAGCCAAAAAGGATTTAATGATGATAACCGGCCAAATGCCATTGGTCTGTAAAGCGAAAAAGAGTGTTTCGAACTTTAAGGTTCGTGAAGGTCAGGAAACCGGTTTGAAGGTTACTGTCCGTGGCATGAGAATGTATGAATTTATGGACAGGCTCATTAGTCTTGCAATACCACGGGTACGAGACTTTCGGGGGCTTAATGCCGAGAGTTTTGACGGCAGAGGAAATTACTCGATGGGGCTGGGTGAACAGAGTGTATTTCCTGAAATAAACCCGGTAAAAGTGGAATTTCAGCAGGGCATGAACATAACTTTTGTAACTACGGCAAAGAGCGACGAAGAAGCAAGGAAACTGCTTCAGCTCTTTGGTATGCCGTTCAAAGGGTTAAAGGCAGTAAATCAAGAATAAAGGTTAAGCTCAGAAACGTGAAATTGGAGCGTATGAATGTCAACTAAAGCACTTGAATTCAAGGCAGAACAAAAACAAAAATATCGCGTCAGAGAATATACGCGTTGTCAGCTTTGTGGCAGGTCCAAAGCAGTCTATCGCAAGTTTAAGATTTGCCGGATTTGTTTTAGAACGTTAGCAAATGAAGGAAAAATACCGGGAGTAAGAAAAGCCAGTTGGTAAAATCGTGAATTTATTCACGAAAATGCCCCAGAGCTCGAGGCACGAAATTATGAGTTTAAGTGATCCAATAGCTGATATGTTGACAAGAATTCGCAATGCAGCGCGAATTAACAAAAATCAGGTCAATATAAAAGCATCAAATATTTGTGAAGGTATAGCGGCGGTGTTGAAGAAGGAAGGTTACATCGAGGATTTCGACAGAATCGACGATGGCCAGCAGGGAATACTGAGGATAACGTTAAAGTATGACCTGGATGGTCAGTCTATTATCAACGAAATATCAAGAACGAGCAGGCCCGGTCGAAGAATATATTCCTCAGTTGACAAATTGCCGCGTGTTTTAGCCGGTATGGGCATAGCAATTGTTTCGACAAGTAAAGGTGTAATGAGTGACAAGAACTGCCGCGAAGCTAAAGTTGGCGGCGAAATACTTTGTACGGTAAGCTAATGAGTCGTATTGGAAATAAATCTATTAAAATACCTGGTGGCGTAAAGGTTGACCTGAAAGGCCAAAGTATCAAGGTATCAGGCCCGCTTGGCGAACTCCAGATGGATTGTCATCCTCGGATAAAGGTTAAAATTGACGAAGCCGGGGGGAAAATATTAGTCGAAAACAAACGCCCTCAGGACCGCCAGAACAGGCAACTGCATGGTACTATGCGTTCTTTGATTGACAATATGGTTACCGGTGTCAGTAAAGGATTTGAGAAGAAAATGCAAATATTCGGCACTGGTTATAATGTCAAAGAGCAGGGCGGAAAGCTGACTTTTCAGATAGGTTTTTGTCATACTGTTGAGTTGGTAATACCGAAGGGCATAAAGATTAATATTGATGTCGGTGCAACCAGGGGTAATGATGTTCCTGCAAGGTTTACGCTTTCGGGAACCGACAAATGTCTGCTGGGACAGTTTGCGGCAGATATTAGAAAGATAAGACCGCCGGAACCCTATAAAGGAAAAGGTATTCGATATGCCGACGAACATGTACGGCGTAAGGTTGGCAAGGCATTTGCTTCCGGATCGGCATAATTGGGATTTAGTTTAATGAAAACGGACAGGTTAAAAAAAGCAGCACTAAGACGTAAATATCATGTGAGGAAGAAAGTCTTTGGGACGCCGGACAGACCTCGATTATTGGTATTTCGCTCAAACAGGCATATATACGCTCAGATTATAGATGACGTTGCCGGAGCGACACTTGCTTCTGCAAGTACAAAGACAAAAGATATGCAGGATAAAATGCCCAATACGGGTAATAGAAAAGCTGCCCAAATTATAGGTGAATCGGTTGCAAAACAAGCACTCGGTGTTGGTATTAAGTGCGTTCGTTTTGATAGAAATCGATATAAGTTTCATGGCAGAGTAAAGGCACTTGCCGATGGGGCAAGAAAAGCCGGGCTGGTTTTTTAACAACATAGTCAACACGTAAATGTTTGGAGAATAAATTGGCAGTAGAACCAGTTAACCTTTCGGGTCAGGAAGAAAAACCGTTGGAAGATACGGTTGTAAAAGTGTTTCGCTGCGCCAAAGTGGTAAAGGGTGGTAGGCGATTTAGCTTTGCCGCATTAGTTGTGATCGGTGACAGGGCAGGTACGGTCGGTGTCGGTTATGGCAAGGCTAATGAAGTTCCGCAGGCGGTTGAGAAAAGTATAAAAGATGCAAAAAAATCTTTACACAAGATATCTTTACTTGACCGGACAATCCCACACACAGTAAACGGTAAATATAGGGCTACAAAGGTTGTGTTAGTTCCGGCCAGTCCCGGTACCGGCGTTATCGCGGGTTCCAGTGCTCGAGCGGTGCTCGAATATGCCGGCGTACAGGATGTTTTAACAAAAGTGTACGGAAGTACTTCTGCTAAAAATGTGGTCAAAGCTACACTTGACGGATTATTGAAATTGCGCAGCAAAGAAATGGTTGAATCTCTTCGTGGTGTTGCAATTAATGCTTAATGGTTGTTGATTAACGATCGGGTGATTTTAATGTTGAATCATGAAATAACATCTCTTGTAGGTAAACATAAACGTCGTCGACGTGTCGGCAGGGGTTCGGGCAGCGGCCATGGAAAAACCTGTGGCCGAGGTCACAAAGGTGCCGGCAGCAGGGCCGGCTCGACTTCTGTTACGCTTCTTGAAGGTGGTCAGATGCCTTTGTTTAGACGGCTGCCTAAACGAGGTTTTAATAATTATAATTTTGCGGTACGCTGTGAAATAGTAAATATCTCACAACTTGAAAGATTTGAAGATGGTGCTGAAGTTGGCGTAGAGCAGTTGTCCAGCGTCGGCCTGATTAACAGCACCAAAAGCAAAATAAAAATTCTCGGCATGGGAGACCTTACAAAGAAGCTGCAGGTAACAGCTCACAAATTCAGCAAGGCGGCAGAGCACAAGATTGTGGCTTCCGGCGGTACAGCTAAAATTATTTGATTGTTGTCCGCATATTCTTTCATGCGGAAGGAAATAGAAATCCGGTGCATTCGCTTCCCGGAAACGAAAACAGAATAACGGACTGGAAATAATGCTTGGAACGGTAATTAACATATTCAGGATTCCTGATCTGCGCAATAAGATTCTTTTTACTTTGGCGCTGCTGATAATATACAAGGTCGGATTTCATATCCCTGTGCCCGGCTTTGACCAGAAAAAGATAGCTGAAATTGCCGGTTCAAGAGACACGGAGAGTCCCCTGGGCAGAGCTGCCGAATACATGCAGATGTTTACCGGAGGAAGGCTGGATAAGAGCAGTTTGTTTGGCCTTGGGATTATGCCTTATATTACCTCATCAATTATTCTTATGCTGTTGGGTGAGGTTGTTCCTGCTTTGAAGAAGCTTCGCCAGGAAGGACAGACAGGCCATAAAAAGATCCAGGAGTACACCCGCTATCTGACTGTGCTGATATGTATTGTTCAGTCGATAATGTTTATGAAGTTGTTGGGAGGGCAGGGATTAACTTATGCAGGCATGTATCGTCAGGCATTGATAATGGGTGTCGTCGGCATGACGGCCGGTACAGTCTTTTTGATGTGGCTTGGCGAGCAAATAGATGAATACGGTATAGGCAACGGTATTAGTTTGATAATTATGGCCGGTATCGTCTCCAGAATGCCCTGGGCGATCTGGACACTTTGGCAGAATGTTGACCTGAAACTCGGCGCAGCTCCTGGCACTGTAGGCCCAGCGAAAATATTGTTTCTGATAGCCGCGTTTGTGTTTGTCGTAGCCGGTGCGATATTGATAACTCAGGGACAGCGGCGAATACCGATTCAGCAGGCTAAGCAGATGCGAGGCCGCCGGATGTATGGTGGACAGAGGCATTATTTACCGCTGCGTGTCAATCATGGCGGTGTGATGCCCATAATTTTCGCATCGAGCTTTATGATGTTTCCACCCATTATAATCGAGCAGTTGTTGAGAATTCCAAGCCTCCAAAATTCGGCGATTGTGCTGAGTATTAAGGATGCTCTTGGTCCAAGTTCTTATACATATAATGTTCTGTATATGCTGTTGATATTTTTGTTTGCATATTTTTGGGTAACAGTACAATTTCAACCAAAGGAGATGGCTAAAAACCTGCGGGATTCAGGGAGCTTCATCCCCGGGCTTCGTCCGGGACGCAGAACCGCTGATTACCTGGAAACGGTGATGACAAGAATAACTTATTTTGGTGCATCATTTTTGGCTATAATTGCCGTAGTACCATCGCTGGTTTCAATATTATTAGGAATTGACTGGCGTGTAGCGACGTTCCTGGGTGGAACCGGTTTATTGATAGTTGTTAGTGTCTCGCTGGATCTGGTTCAGAAAATCGAAGCTAATCTTTTGATGCGCAGTTATGATGGTTTCAGTGGAGCCGGTAGGATAAAAGGAGCAATGGGATGAGAATAGTTTTGTTGGGAGCACCGGGTGCAGGTAAGGGGACGCAGTGTAAGAACATTGTTGTCCAATATGGCCTGCTTCATTTATCCAGCGGTGATATTTTACGGAAGGAACGGGCTGCGAACTCCGAATTAGGGCAAAAAGCCCAAAGTTATATGGATTCAGGCGGCCTTGTGCCTGATGAAATAATAATTGAAATGATGACTAAGGCAATAAAAGATGCTCCTGACGCAGGTTTTCTGCTGGATGGTTTTCCAAGAACATCCAACCAGGCTGTTGAACTTGATAAGTCATTGGCTGATAACGAGATGACGATAGATTTTGTTTTGAACCTACAGGTTGATGATGACGTAGTAGCAAAGCGTATCACGGGCAGGAGAAGTTGTCCTAAGTGTGGGGCGGTTTATCATATTGAACACTTGAAGCCAAAAGCCGAAGGTATCTGTGATAATGACGGCACTGAGCTTGTTCAACGGCCTGACGATACCCCTGATGTGGTTACTAATCGCCTTAATACATACCATCAGCAGACAGAACCACTGGTGGATTACTATAGAAAAAATGGTACTGTTTATGACTTCGATGCAGATAGAACCCCGGATGAAGTAAGGGATTCTATATTTGAGAAGCTGGACGCCCTTGTCAAGACGTGAAGCGACCGAAAGTGTATCGGAATCTAAAAAGATACGGAATTAAATGGCTATAACGCTCCGCAGCACAAGAGAAATTGACTTAATGCGTAAAGCAGGTGCTGTTGTTGCAAAAGTTCTTTTAAAACTAAAAGAGATTGCTCAGCCGGGAGTATCCACCCTGCAGTTGGATGGTGTAGCTTTGCAGATGACCGCTGATGCCGGGGCTGAGGCTTTGTTTAAGGGTGTTCGCACCCCAGTATCTAAAATCCCGTTTCCGGGTGCAATTTGTGCTTCGATAAATGAGCAGGTCGTTCACGGGATTCCTACTGAAGATGCAAAGCTGAAAGAAGGTGATATTCTTAGTGTTGATTTTGGTGTTAGACTTGAAGGCTATTGCTCGGATGCTGCTGTTACGATTCCCATAGGCGAAATTTCCGAGAGTAAGCGCAAGCTGTTGGATGTAACAAAACATGTTCTTGATATAGCAATAGCGAAATCTGCACCGTCTGTTAAATGGAGTCAGGTGGCTGCTGAGATGCAGCGATATGCCGAGTCGGCAGGTTTTTCGGTGGTGAAAGACTTTGTTGGACACGGCATCGGCAGAAAAATGCATGAAGACCCGAGAGTGCCTAATTTCGTCAACGATGATTTGCTCGCAAATGACATATTTTTGGCTGAAGGAATGGTTCTGGCTGTTGAGCCGATGATTAACGCAGGTTCAAGTGGCGTAAAAACGCTTCGCAACGGGTGGACAGTGGTAACAAGAGACAGGAAATGCTCGGCTCATTTTGAGCATACAATCGCCATAGTTAAAGGTGGTTGTGAGGTATTAACTGTAGAAAGGCAGTAAATTGTATCTCGGACTAAACAATAGTTACGAGTCAGAATATAATAAAGTACAAGACAGGAAAATGGTAAAGAAGGACACAATAAGACTACAAGCCAAAGTGACCGATGCTTTGCCGAATGCTGTTTTTAAAGTAGAGTTGGAGAACGGCCACAAGGTTTTGGCGCATGTTTCCGGCAAGATGCGAATGCATTATATTCGGATTTTACCAGGCGACACAGTTATCGTTGAAATGTCGCCTTATGATCTAAACAGAGGCCGGATTGTACTCCGGCATTAGTTACAGACTAATACTGTAATAATAGGTAGATAAGATGAAAGTTAGAAGTTCAGTTAAGCGTATATGTGAAAATTGTAAGGTTATTCGTCGCAAAGGTGTTGTGAGGGTAATATGTACGAACCCGCGGCATAAACAACGCCAGGGTTGAGTTGATTGTGATTGTCCGGTGGTAATTAAACAATTACCGGAATCGAAAAGGAGCTTATATGCCACGTATAGTTGGTGTTGATATACCGAATGAAAAATCAATATGGATTTCTCTGACTTATATTGTCGGTATAGGTAAACATACCTCGGAACAGATAATTAAAGAGGCAGGTATAGAAAGAAACACAAAAGCAGGCAAGCTTACTGAAGATGAGCTTAGCCGTATAACGCAGATTATCGACCGCAATTATACGGTGGAAGGTCAGCTTCGCAGGCAGTATTCGCAAAATATAGCTCGCTTGCGTGATATAAATTGTTACAGGGGTGTTCGCCACAGAAGAGGTTTGCCCGTTCGTGGCCAGTGTACTCAGAGTAATGCGCGTACCCGCAAAGGCCCGAGAAAAACAGTTGCAGGCAAGAAGGGTGTAAAGGAAAAACGCTAAAGATAAAATGTCATATACTTTTATATGCGATTTTAGGAATTATCTGAATAATGGCAAAAAGAACTAAGCGAAAAGTTAGAAAAAATGTTGTCCGGGCTATTGTGCACATAAAGGCGACATTTAATAATACATTGATTACGATTACGGATATGGATGGTAACGCAGTTGCTTCGGGCTCTGCCGGCTGTGTAGGTTTCAAAGGCTCTCGCAAAAGCACGCCTTTTGCTGCTCAAAGGGCCGCGCAGCGCTGTGCCAGTGCGGCTATGCGTAATGGCGTTCGCGAAGTTGAAATCAGGGTTAAAGGGCCCGGTTCTGGTCGCGAATCCGCCATCTCAGCTTTACAGCAGGCCGGATTGCGCATCGCTTCGATTGAGGATGTTACTCCGCTTCCGCACAACGGCTGCAGGCCGCCGAAGCGAAGGAGAGTTTAAAAGACAAGTACTAAGATAAATTATTTCGGAGATAAATAAAAAGAATGGGACGTTATCTGGGTTCATCTTGTAAGCACTGTCGTCGTGAAGGAATGAAGCTTATGCTTAAAGGCATAAGATGTGAGACGGCCAAGTGTCCTATCGAAAAGAAGCAGAGAAATCTCGCCCCTGGGATGCATGGATGGCGAAGGGGCAGGATTAGTGAATACGGTGTTCGGCTGCGCGAAAAGCAAAAGGTCAAAAGATATTACGGACTTTTAGAACGGCAGTTTATGAGGTATTTTCATCGGGCCCAGCGGGGTAAAGGAAATACAGGCGAGGCACTGCTGCAATTACTGGAACGGCGTTTGGATAATGTGGTATATAAGTTAAATTTTGCTCCGTCACGCAAGTCTGCAAGACAGTTGATTGCTCACGGTCATATCTATATAAACGGACGCAAGGTGAATATCAGTGATTATACTACAAAAATAGGCGACAAGATTATCATCAAAGGTTCTAAAAAAAGCGTAAAACAAGTAAAGGAACAGTTGGAAAGCAATCCGAATTATACTACACAAAGCTGGCTGCAATTATCTCGGGAAAAACCCGAAGCTACTGTTGTTGCATTGCCGGCTCGGGATGATGTCCAGATTCCTGTTGAAGAGCAGTTGGTTGTGGAATTCTGTTCGAGATAATTGCTAACAGCTTTAGGTTTATTAATGTCGAGTTTTGAGATAAATCAAAACTAATAATTCGAAACTCAAAACTTACATAGGAGAATTATATGCGAGTTACATGGCGTGGATTGGAATTGCCCACTCGTGTCGAACGAGACACGATTGTATCGAGCGATAAGTATGGCCGATTCTTTATCGAGCCTTTCGAAAGAGGGTTCGGCACCACTATTGGGAACAGTCTTAGGCGTATATTGCTTTCCTCTTTGGAAGGCAGTGCCGTTACATCCGTCAAAATAGAAGGCGTCAGCCATGAATTCAGTACGATAAAAGGAGTAAAGGAGGATGTTACTGATATTGTTTTGAATGTCAAGAGTCTTGTCATTTGTCTGCAGGGTGAAGGGCCAAAGACGATTACTGTTTCGGCAAACAAGGCTGGCCTTTTAACCGCTGCCGATATAGTTGCTGACCCGTCTATTGAAGTGATAAACAAAGATCTGGTATTGGCTACCTTGACGGAAAAAGTCGAGTTTAAGATGGAAATGGAAGTTGAGAATGGTCGTGGTTATGTACCAGCTTCCGAACGTATCGCTGACTCCGACAGGTTCGAACAGGAAGTCGGCAGAATCATGCTCGACGCGGTATATTCGCCGGTGACAAGAGTACGCTACATAACTGAGAACACCCGTGTCGGCCAGCGTACCAATTATGACAAGCTGATTCTGGAGATTTGGACCGACGGAACGATTACACCTGAAATGGCGCTTGTGGAGGCCGCAAAAATATTACGCAAGCATGTCAATCCGTTCATACAGTATTTCGAGCTTGGAGAGCAAACCGTTGCAGCTTCTGAGGTTATTGAGGTCGAGACTCAGGAACAAGTGGTGGATGAGGAATTAAGCCAAAAACTCGCGATGCCGATTCAGGAGTTGGAATTGTCTGTAAGAGCAAGCAACTGCCTTGAATCTGCTAAAACCGAAAAGGTTGGCGATTTAGTGAAAATGACAGAAGCTGATTTGTTGAAGATTCGCAGCTTCGGCAAGACTTCTCTGAGGGAAATCAGGAGAAAGCTTGCTGACATAGGCTTGTCTTTGGGAATGACAGATATAGATAGTTAATATTGATGAATTAGTTTGATAATGTTCGAAGGCAGTAGTGCCGGTTTAAGAGGAATATAGATATATGCGTCATAGAGTAGCAGGACGTCGGTTGGGTCGAACAAAAGAGCATCGTCTGGCTATGCGGCGAAACTTAGTCGCTTCGCTCATCCAGCACGAGACGATTTCAACTACGATAGAAAAGGCTAAAGAAGTAAAGCCCTTTGCCGAGAAATTGATTACGTTAGCCAAGAAAGGTACATTAGCGGCAAGGCGGCGAGCCATATCCCAGCTTGGAAATCGCGATATAGTTGATGAAGAGGATGGCCAGCCCGTCAAAACCGGTACGGTAGTCGGTAAATTGTTCAGTGAGCTTGGTCCAAGATATCTTGACAGAGCCGGTGGCTATACGAGAATTATTAGATTGTCTATGAGAAGACTGGGTGATAACGGCCAACTTGTTTTACTGCAGTTGGTGGGTAAAGACGAGGGTTTAAAAAAACATGAAAAACCCAAGAAAGGCTCTCGCAAAAAACCAGAGCATGCCACCGAAGCAGTGGAAAATGTAGAAACCAGCGAGAAGCCGGAAAATACTTAAAAGTTATAGCTGTTAGCAGATAGCAAGTGCAAAATCAATAAACACCGTCGGAAACGCAGCCCGATATAAGCAAGACGAGATAAGGTAAAATGAACGCCGATGATTGCCTTTTTTGTAAAATGGTAGCCGGGCAAATTCCGGTTGCAAAGATTTACGAAGATGAGGATATCCTTGTTTTTTTGGACATTGGGCCTATAAGTGATGGCCATACTTTGGTAATACCAAAGCAGCACTTTGAAAAGTTACATGATTGCCCATCGGAGCTTTTAGGTCGGATTGCTTCAAGGCTTGGCAAAATCGCAGGGGCCGTAACCGCCGCAATGAACACAGGCGATTATAATGTCTTATGCAATAATGGCAGAGCTGCTGGCCAGCTCATTGAGCATTTACACTTTCATATAATTGCTCGCAAAACCGGCGATGGCATTTTTGACCGGTGGCCTGCTTACAAGTATGAACAGGGCAAGATCGAAGTAATTGCTGAGGAAATAAGAAAAAAATTATAATTTTATTTGTTCTTCTTGAACAATATTGTTTTTATAGTATATATATGTTAATGATCGCGGGGTAGAGCAGTCTGGTAGCTCGTCGGGCCCATAACCCGGAGGTCACAGGTTCGAATCCTGTCCCCGCTATTACTTGTAAATAAAGGACTTACCAGATAATTGGTAATCTTTGTTTAGGAGTACAGAAAATGGCATCTCTAAGAAAACGAGGAAAAATTTACTACGCTCAATATTATGTTGGTAAACGTCAAAAAAGAATTAGCTTATGAATTAGGAAACTTCTATATGTTAGTGCTATACGTAAATTTGGTAATAAAAAATGATATTGGATTTATGAAGGAATTCGCGGGGCATTTGGAGCTCGAAGGGGGAGCCAAATCAGATATAAGTGAAGAGGCTGGGCGGACTGTTGAAAAGATGAAGGGGAAAGACAGGTTTCGGGATTTAAGACAATTGAGCGGTGAGGATAAGATTTTATACGGATAAATCAACCCAGCAACTAG
>JAVVFI010000599.1:0-1086 GCA_032250555.1 Sedimentisphaerales bacterium | reverse complement strand
ATTTTGTTATTCAGGGTAAAAGCGTGCGATTTGATAGCCAGCAAGTCATAAGCTCTGCGGCCGACGGAGCATATTCGGTTTATGCTTGTGATCTTGATGGTGATGGTGATAATGACGTCCTTTCCGCCTCTGCATTTGACAATAAAATTGCCTGGTATGAGAATCTGGGAAGTGGTACTTTTGGCGGCCAGCAGGTCATAAGTATACAAGGCAATGGAGCACGATGGGTATATGCCAGTGACCTGGACAGTGATGGCGATAACGATGTTCTTTCAGCCTCAGTTAATGATGACACGATTTCCTGGTATGAAAATCTTGGTGGAGGTACATTTGGCACCCAGCAGGTCGTAAGTACTCAGGCGGATGGGGCAGCCTCGGTTTATGCCTGTGATTTGGACGGTGATGGTGATAACGACATTCTTTCAGCCTCAGTTTATGATGACAAGATTGCCTGGTATGAGAATCAGGGCGGCGGTACTTTCGGCAGCCAGCAAGTCATAGATTCACAGATGGACTATACAGCCTCGGTGTATGCCTGTGACCTGGACGGTGATGGTGACAACGATGTCCTTTCGACATCCAGGTACAGTGATAGTATTGCCTGGTATGAGAACCTTGGCGGTGGTACGTTTGGCAGCCAACAGTTGATAAGTATCCAGGCTGATGGGGCGGCATCAGTCTATGCCTGCGATCTGGACGGTGACGGTGATAACGATGTTCTCTCGGCATCTTACTTCGACGACAAAATTGCTTGGTATGAGAATCAAGGCAGCGGTATTTTTGGCGGCCAGCAGGTCATAAGTACGCTGGCGGACGGTACATATAATGTCTATGCCTGCGATCTGGATGGAGATGGTGATAACGATGTCCTTTCAGCTTCCTATGGAGACGATAAGATTGCCTGGTATGAGAATCTTGGCAGTGGTACTTTTGGCAACCAGCAGGTCATAAGTACACTGGCGAATGGGGTATATTCGGTCTATGCCTGTGACCTGGATGGTGATGGTGATAATGACGTTCTTTCAGCCTCTGTCGAAGACGACAAAATCGCCTGGTATGAGAATCTCGGGACAGCCTCTTCCGGTC
>JAVVFI010000598.1:0-1251 GCA_032250555.1 Sedimentisphaerales bacterium | reverse complement strand
CGCTGGTGATTATAGATAAAATGCCGTTTGCGCCACCCAACGATCCGCTGCTTATGGCACGCATCAAATCGTGCGAGGAGAAGGGTGGAAACGGCTTCAGGGATATCCAGTTGCCGGAGGCCATTGCGGTGCTCCGGCAGGGCATCGGACGTCTGATCCGTAACAATGAGGATCGGGGTGTTATGGCAATTCTCGATTCCCGGCTCTACCAGAAGTTCTACGGGCGTGAGGTCGTAAAGAACCTGCCTCCGGCACCGATCAGAGACGATCTTGCCGAGGTTCGCTGGTTCTTCGAGGAGCATGAGTGATTTGAGTTAAGTGCTTTCAGTAAACTGACACCGTAATTGCGCAATTGCCACAAGTGCTTTGTCAGCTTTCATCACTTTTGTTGTATGGTAGTTTTAAGTGGCCATACCTGTGCACCACCACCGCTAACGAGATCAGCAAAATTGCACCGGCGATTCCAAGAATACGCCAGTTATCAAGACTCTTTATGTCCAGAATCATGTAACGGGCCAGCGCCACTATGGCAATATATAAAGGCATCCGGACTGGAAGCTTTCCAGAGTCAAGGTATATCGCAACCATAGCCAGAACCTCGAGATATATAAAAAGAAGCAATAAGTCGGCTAATGTAACCGTTCTTGCCTCTATCATAGTTGTAATGTCAATTCCAACTGCAATCACAGTTGCAACAGCGATTATGATTAAGCCGATGTCCTCGACCAGGGTAATGGCTTTATGCCCTAATTGGCTAAATTTTTTCATAAATATTTCCCGATAGTATTGCAGCTAATATATTAGTCGAGACACCAAATATGGTGTCTAAAGCCTGGGGTCAGGTCTTGAATGTTGAATCATTTTCCCTCCCGACTCGTTCTACTTTAGACATTAGGAATGAGTGAGGCAAACAGGATGAGCAGAATAGTTGTTGCGATGGATTCATTTAAGGGATCGTTGTCGGCGAAGAGGGCGGTATCGATCATTGCCGATGTGCTGGCTGATGAAATGCCGAATGCGGTGATTGTTCAAAGTCCGTTGGCCGATGGGGGTGAAGGAACCCGTGCCATTATTGAACCGTGCATGCCGGAGAATGTCTGCCTGATTGAGTCGGCACAACTGATCGGCCTGAACCTTCCGGAGGTGCGTTCACTGGATGCGATGAACAGGGGGTCGACTCCACTTGGGGTTGCCATAGACGTGAGTTTGTCATCGGCCTTGGCGGCTCGGCCAGCAATGATTGCGGTATCG
>JAVVFI010000597.1:0-1363 GCA_032250555.1 Sedimentisphaerales bacterium | reverse complement strand
GCCCAAACGATTTTTCTCTCCAAGCCGCTCCAAAGACCTGATCTACCAGGTTTACCTACGCATTAACCGGATGAACCGAAAAATAGAAAAAAACTGCTGACAAATAACAAAACCAGAGGAGGCAGCACAAAGTTTAAGCATTTCCGGGATTATGGCATAAGGGCAGCAAATATAGCCGGAAATTTTGAGATTCAGCATAAAAATCTCCATAATTGATGTAATTACGGCTTTTTTACATACCTTTTAAACTTGCAAGGTTATGATTAACTCATGGTCATTTCTGGACGATTAAGGAGGTAAGCGCGCCCATATCCTTTACTTGGGTGATATATTTAATATTGGCAGGTAGAAAAAACGTTACATTTGATATAACTAGTGGCACATAACAATATAAAGGCTTTTTCGGATTAGTTTTCCTAAGGAGGGGAAATATCAGTTTTGTAATTAACATGCTGAAATTTTAGCAATTTTTGAAAGGATAATAGGATGAGAAGGATATTATTTGCATCAATATTGGTTTTCCTTATAAGTGGAATCGCATCTGCAAATGGTCTTTCCGAGGCATTGGATACAGATTTGATTTTCGACACGGGCGGCGATGCGGATTGGTTTTCCCAGACTGTAACGACCTACTTTGACGGTGACGCGGCCGAGAGCGGCGATATCTGGGATGACCAGGTGTCCTGGATGCGAACGACGGTTAACGGCGTGGGAACATTGGGCTTTTACTGGAAGGTGTCTTGCGAGCTAAATTATGATTTTTTAGCATTTTATATTGACGGAGTACTTCAGGATCGCATCAGCGGATCTGTGGACTGGCACCAGATGATTTATACAATCACCGAACCGGGTTCGCATACGCTGGAATGGCGATACGAGAAGGATAGTTCGGCGAGCAATGGAAACGACCTTGGCCGAGTGGATCTTGTGGATTGGTCGGTCGGGACCCAAGTTCCCTCTGATCCTCTTTCAGAAGCTTTGGATACAGATTTGATCTTTACAACAGATGGAGATTTGGGCTGGTTTGCCCAGACAGCGGTAGCTTACTTTGATAGTGATGCAGTTCAGAGTGGAGATATCTTAGACGACCAGAGTTCGTTGATACGAACGACAGTCAATGGGGAGGGAACGGCGAGTTTCTTCTGGAAGGTATCATCTGAGGATGGTTATGATTTACTGGAATTTTTTATTGACGGTGTGCTTCAGGACCAGATAAGCGGGATTGTGGACTGGCACCAGATGATTTACACGATCACAGAGCCGGGGCCGCATATTCTGGAGTGGCGGTACGTGAAGGATTATAGCGTAAGTGGAGGAGACGACAGCGGCTGGATCGACCTAATGGAGTGGTCCGGCGGAAGTC
>JAVVFI010000596.1:0-1368 GCA_032250555.1 Sedimentisphaerales bacterium | reverse complement strand
CCCAGGAAGATCGTGCTTTCGTGGCCGTCATCCTGGAAGAGCCTGGCCTTGCCTCCCCACATCGCGTATTCACCAAGGTTGCTTTTCTTGTCATTGACGATCCGGTAGCTGACGGGGATACCGACATTTGTATTATTAAGCTGATCCGGGTCCCAGGGCATATTCGAGTTCCATTTCCAGACCTTTACGATGGGGACTTCGGGTTTTTTGAGAAAGAGCATACGCTTGGTTTCTTCGTGGTCGATACCCTGCTCGAACGACTCTCCGTAATCCAGAAGCACCCGTGCCTCATCGAAATCCTCACCGGAAAAATTCCGCAGCACTAAGTAGCTTTTCAAATCAACCGCTGTCTCGCCCTTATCGGCTATAGCTTTATAAGTTATCAGCCTGTCGATATTGCTCAGCAGATAACTGATTCGAACCTTCTCTGCGTAGTCGCCCTCACTGCTGATTTCCCAGACCAAAGCCGCCTCATTAGGCGGATAACTTACATTCAAAAGCGTTACGTTCCCGGGGTGGTCGAGTGCCGCAAGCCGGATTGAGTCGGCATCGATAGAAACAGCCTTCCAGGAAAAGTCCACCTTGTTAAGCCCTTTTTGCAGCGTAAGAACGCGCTCTTCTTCTATCAATGTCGCCCTCGGATTGTCCAGGCGAATCACCGTCGCCGCCCGCTCAGGAAGCGCAACTAATTTGATTCGCCCTTGAGATACCGCATTTATCATGAGCATCAGTACAATTGCCATTAGTTTTTTTCTGTTACCGTTCATAATTCAATCTCCTAAAAATTTAATTTTTCAGTTATTTCCAGTTAATGTATTTTGCCTCGTACCGTGATACGTCGTTACCGTATATTCAAGCGTCTGTTTACGTCCCGGCTGAAGGTTTACCTCAAAACGGGCATGCGTCGCATCATACTTTTCATAAGCAGCATCGGACTGGATTCTCCAGTATGCGGTATCAAAACCGCGGGTAATTTCAATTTCTATCGGCAGCTCGCGGGTATTGGTAATCTCGATTTTCCACGTTCGTATCTCGTCCCAGCCGGCAACGTTCCCCCTCCTGTCGAACATATAATTATCGCTCATGAAATCCATCAGCTTAGGCTCAACCTTTACTAATCTTGCCGGGCCGAGATTTAATTCAACCTCTTCATCCACCGGAATATATTTTATATTCGTCCCGCCAACGTATGACAAAAAGCCTTCACTGTCAGCCTTGCCGTAAATTTTCACGTCCCCGTTCGGAATCGGCGTTTCGCCCAGGTTATGCTCTTCATCGTTTGCGAATTTAACGAACCTTATTGTCTGATTGCCCCAACGCTGCTCATCGTATTTATACAAGCTCTCAACTTCAATATCTTCAACATCG
>JAVVFI010000595.1:0-1377 GCA_032250555.1 Sedimentisphaerales bacterium | reverse complement strand
GAAGAAATAGGATAATTAATCGTACCTCTTCCATCTGTAAATGTATATTGTTGTCCAATATACATATCCACATTTTCATCAATTCCGAATGATGGAGCAGGTATTCCTATCGGCGGCTGCCATGCCGACAAAGTTGTGTTCGTTACCGTAGATGTATTGGCTGTAACAGATGAAATAACCTGTGTCTGCATACTCGGCGGGTAAATTGGTATACCAGAATCTCCTGGCGTGACAGACAAAATATCCTCCCCGGCCTGTTCGTTTGTTTCCAGTAGCTCTGCAGACAGTAAAACCTCTGACATATCCTGAAATTGGTCGGGTGGGATTACATCAAGCAGACTATCCCCCGAAAATAGTAATCTAGGTTCAAGTATCTCAAACTGATTGACTCTCCATGGCTCGAAACTGGTTTTCCATGTTTGCTGCAAATCCACGATGTATTTTATTATTCTCATTACTCCTCCGTACCACCAAAAATGCTCGTATAGAATCACCTGGCAAATTTAAAAAAGGTAAAATTATCCTTTTTGAGAAAAAATTCAATGGAAATTCCATAACAACTTATTCAGAGATTTAATTTTCGATAACTTAGTCTGTTTAGGAAATCCCATAAAGACCATATTCACCTGTATAATAGAATATACCCGTATAAAGAAGCAATCTTGCGCTAAACAAAGAAAAATCCTGTTACTTACTGATGAATGTTGTTAAAGAATTGATGAGATATAGCGATATTTCAACTACTCAAGTGTTCTACACACAGGTAGATCGAGATCACGAAAAAAAGGCAGAACAAGTCATTCAGAAACTTTTAGTGAATAGCCAAAATGATGTACGAGTGACGTATGAGGCCAAATTTAACCATATTGGAGGTAATAGATAACAATGACAAGAAGGGTAAGTGCTTTCAGAGCAGTAGGTTGTGGCAATCGGGGTGGGTGGACGATTTTCGAACTGCGGTCTCTATGTATCCATTGAATCTAAGTCTCCGGATGATTTCGTAACTACTATATAGCGTAGGACTTAGGGACGTGATTATGACTTGGCCCGCAAGAACAGCCGATCCTGCGAAGCCCGCATCGAAATCGTTGCCGCCTATTCCATCAATTAAAAATCAAAAGGTGAGTTCGTGCACGTACAGTTTCCCACTGTTCATTTGACAAATCGCTTGGGTAGTTTTTATTGTCCGTACATCAGTTAAAATAATTGACCACTTATCTGGGATAGGGTAAGTATGTCAGGGGTGCCGCGATTTTGCTCTGCCCTTTACAATTGCTTTAACTTGGTTATTATTTAGAACTGATGCCACCGCCAAAAGTACGGAAACGGCCAATTAACCTTCGTTTTTGACCCCTCACTTACGTTCGGGGCTCTGTT
>JAVVFI010000594.1:0-1509 GCA_032250555.1 Sedimentisphaerales bacterium | reverse complement strand
AACTGGAAAGGCCCGCTGATTCGGATGAACTACGAAATAACACTCGAAGCTATGCGCATCAGCGGAAACGACTTTTTCTGCGGACTTACATTTCCCGTCGCCGAAAATCCGTGCTCATTAATCCTTGGCGGCTGGGGAGGCGGTCTCTGCGGTTTGTCTAATATCGATTACTATGATGCAGCCAACAATGAAACTACAACTTTTACCTCGTTTGAGGACAACAAATGGTATCATGTCCGACTCCGCGTCACCCCCGGCAGGATTGAAGCTTGGCTTGACGATGAAGAGATTGTAAACATCGAAATAACCGGCAGAAAAATCGACATCCGGGCCGAAGTGGACCTCTCTCAACCGCTCGGAATCGCAACCTGGCAAACAGGCGGAGCTGTACGTAATATTATAATCAAACCAATTCAAATTTGATTTTATAAATTACATGGAAGTATGTGCATCTTGCTATTCGACCGCCGCTCCGTTTTGAATCGGCACACTGGGCACACGGCGCTTGAATAAATCTATATTCATCCACTTTTTGCTCTTAAATCTCCAGCGTGTGGCTAATCCCACTGCGATAATGCTGACCGTAGCAGCCGACCACGGCCCCAATGCACCAAGCGATGGAAAAAATCTCGCAATAATCCAGCCGCCAAGTCCTAATATCAATAACGCTCCAACCGCAGAGATCATTGCCAGCCAAACAGTATCACCCGCACCACGCAATGAACCGCTGTAAATTGTTCGTGCCGCATGAAAGGCCTGGTATATGGCGGCACATATAAGGATTTTTACTCCCACCTCAATTACTTTATCGTCTGATGACCAGAAAGCCATCAGGGCATTTCTGAATACGAAAAAGCAAATCCCGACGAGCCCCATATAAATCATCGCAACCTTTAAACATACTCTGGTTTGTTTAATCGCTATGCGTTTTCTACCCTGACCTATAGTTTTGCCAACCGCCGCCGTCAGTGCCGTACCCATACCGACAACCGGCATAACCGAAAGAGAAGTATATGAAAGAACAGCACTCGTCGCGGCCAGTGCCTTGGTTCCGAATTTTCCGACCAGTCCGAACAATATCACACCCCAGAATGCTACGTTAACCATTAGCCCAAAGCCGGCCGGAAGCCCAACCTTCAGCAAATCATACATTTTCCCAAAATCTATATATAAAGTGCTTCTGGACTTATAGGTGGTATTTATATTGGAGCCTAAAAATAAGGTAATATTTATAACCGCCCCGATTCCGATACCTATGAATGTACCCCAGCCCGCACCCGCAATACCCATCCTGGGAAATCCGAACTTACCGAAAATCAAAACGTAGTTGGCCGCAATATTCACCACCTGCCCGCATAACGATGAAAACATCGTAATAATCGGCCGGTGGATACCCATAAAGAACTGCCCGCTTGACCAGTTAAATACGGCCATGATATGAGCATACAGCATAATACGAAGATATATAACTTCCATCCCAACCACCGCTGGCGGATGTCCCATCATCCT
>JAVVFI010000593.1:0-1578 GCA_032250555.1 Sedimentisphaerales bacterium | reverse complement strand
CCGCAAATTCGACTATGATCCCGGCAGGGGTTTGTTTGTTGCAACCGGACCCGGAATAATACAAATGGATAATTCCAAAATTTCTCCCTCTGCGACAGAAACCGGCAAATTCAGCCTGAGCAAGCCTTGTTATGCTGTTGTACGCGAATTTGAAACCTTGAAATATTTCATTCAGAAAAACCAAATAGTCGCTGATGCCCCCTCAGAGGAGGGCCTGATTATAGACTACTTCCCTGCTCTCAATGGAAAGCCTCAACTTGACCAGCAGGCCACTGTCACAACACCTCACATACAGGCCGATCTTATCAAAACCGCTTCCGGGCAATCAAAACTTTCGACGCTCAGCGCCGCAGGCGGAATTGTATTTGTGGACCAGGAGAAACAATTTGAAGGAAGCAGTTTATTTTACGATGCCGGCAATTCTTTAGTCACCGTAAAAGGCGACCAGCTCCGGCCATGTTCTTACAACGGTGCTTTTGCTGGTGCAATCGAGTGGGACCTGAAGACCGACAGCATCAAAACCGATGTTGCCGGCCCGGCCATTTTGCAGCTAAAATAAACAGCTTCTAAGAACAAAGCTGCTGTAAATCGTCTATACCCAGCTCGTCAAGCTGGTTAACGACTTTCTCAGCCATACCCAACTGCTCTGCGCCGTAAGAGTTAGTTACCGCTATAGTATGCATCCCGGCTGTCTTCGCCGCTTCCAGCCCCCAGTGGGAATCCTCAATAACTATACACTCACCCGGTAATATGTGATTCTGATTTCCCGCCTGATCTGAAGTAGCATTATCGTTAAGCCTTTCCAAAGTCAGCAAAAATCCTTCCGGGTCAGGCTTGCCTTTTTTTACCTGCTCACCTGATACTATCACCTCGAACAAATGACGCAGCCCCGTATCTTCCAGCACCATTTCAACTTCCGTCAAAAGTGACCCGGAACATATCGCCATCGGTATCGAATTGTCTTCGAGTAATGTCAAAAAATCTCGCACACCCTCGATCATCTTGCCTTCGGTTTTGGCCAGTTCTTTGTATATATGCTTCTTTTTCTCTATGAGATTGCTGATTTGGTCCTGCCCTGCCTTGAGCAGGCCCTGGTCGATAAGCTTCCCATAACAGTCGGCATCGTTAAACCCAAGATATGTCTTGTAATATTCCTGCTTTGTCAGTTCAATGCCGTATTGCCCCAAAACCTGGTTAAAAGCACGAAAATGCAAAATCTCAGAATCGGTTATCACCCCGTCAAAATCAAATATAACAGTTCTAAGCATAAGATTTTATTGATTCCCAATATCCTCCAGTTTTGTAATCCATTCGTTAAAATGCGGACATTCCTGACACATTTTTCCCAAACCAATTCGGCTTGCTGCGATTACGCCGTCTATTGTTTTCTTAAAACTTTGAAACACTCCTTCAATTTGCCGCGAAGGGCATGTTTCATAATTATCATTAATCTCTTCAGGAGTTGGAAATCCATTCCGTATTGTCAGGAAAGTAGAAGATAACTTTTTATCACCAAGACTTTCCGCTAATTTCACAGGAGATGAAAAGAGCAATGCCTCGAATTCGTGCATTTGAACG
>JAVVFI010000592.1:0-1684 GCA_032250555.1 Sedimentisphaerales bacterium | reverse complement strand
GCATGTATTGGGAACGATAACCTGCGCCAGAGTACCTGATTTATCAGTACAAGATAATATCATGGCTGCTCTCGGGAACAATGAATTGCTTCTTGGTGCAGAAGAAGAGATAGTCCTCTCCGGCTCATATTATATCCATTCTCCAGAGGATTGATCGTATTGGCCTGTAACAAAAAGCATTGAAGAAATTGTCTTAAGTATTTAATCTGCAAATTAAGGGCTGGCTTGTCCAGCCCTTTTTGCTTGCTTTTACGTAACACCAAACATCTGTTCTATAAATAGACCGTGCAATTCGTACAATCTTCTGCTAAAATTACATACGTGAAATTCTTAGCTGAAAAAAACCAAAACCAAGAACTATCGCTTGTTCAAACGGATATTGTAAGTTCTCTTCGCATTATTGACTGTGGGCTTGCTGATTATAGAAAAACTCTGAAGTTGCAGCATGAATTGCAAGAGAAAAGACGCCTTGGTGAAATACAAAACACCGTCCTGATAGTTGAGCACCCACCTGTCATTACTCTCGGCGCCCGGCAAAGTGCAAATAAACTAATAGCTGCCAAGGATGATTTAGCACAAAAACATATCGATATAGTCGATATCCGCAGGGGCGGCGGTACAACAGCACACAATCCGGGTCAATTGGTTTTTTATCCTATACTAAATTTGCAGGAGTTCAAACTCGGAATCAGTGGATATATCAGAAAGCTGGAATCAATAGGTGCCGAATTATTAGAGCAATCAGGTGTTCAAAGCGAAATAAAGAAAGGCTTTCCGGGCCTGTGGATTGGTGAAAAAAAAATCGCATCTATCGGCGTACGAGTATCCAAGTTTGTAACCTATCATGGTATGGCAATAAATATTAACAACGACCTTAGTATTTTCGAATTCATAACCCCCTGCGGCCTGGACGGTGTGAAAATGACATCGGTGCTGAAACAGACCGGCAAACAATGTTCAATGAAGCTGGCAAAAGAAAGATTATCTCAATTGCTTATGAGATATTTTTCTTAAAGTAAAAGAACAATACAAGATGCTGAATATCAAATCCAAGAAACGAAAACTGCCACCCTGGCTGCGAAGGCCTCTGCCGGCAGGCAGCACTTTCCAACATACCCGAAACATTCTCAACTCCCTGAGGATGGAAACTATTTGCAGCAACGCAAACTGCCCGAATCAAGGCCAATGCTGGTCAAGAGGCACTGCAACTGTTCTTATTTTAGGCAATGTCTGTACACGAAACTGCAAATTCTGTTCGGTAGCCAGTGGCAAACCAAATCCACCTGATATTAATGAACCTTTACGCCTGGCCCGGATGGCAAAGCAAATGGATCTCAAATACCTCGTGATTACCAGCGTAAACCGAGATGATTTGTCGGACGGCGGTGCAGGCCATTTTCGCGATTGCATTAAAGAGGTAAGAAGACAGTGTCCCGATATGAAATTTGAAATACTCACTCCTGACTTTCGTAACTGCCAAAGACAAGCGTTGAAAATCCTGAGTACGGTTTCACCTTTTATCTTCGCCCACAATGTCGAAACAGTTCCATCGTTGTACAAAATCGCCAGGAAAGGCGGAAACTATCAGAGGTCCCTGAATTTGCTCAAAATGGCAAATGAATACTCCGATAATATACAAACAAAATCCTCAATTATGCTCGGATTGGGAGAAACCGATGATGAG
>JAVVFI010000591.1:0-1768 GCA_032250555.1 Sedimentisphaerales bacterium | reverse complement strand
AAAAACCTCCTTGCCGAAGGCAGGAAAAGTCTCTTAACTGTGAAGGGGATTTGTCCAATTCACGCTGAACCAATACACAAGCAGAAGTCTTTTTTTAAAAATCTTACTCCAACATTTTGTATATATCATTGTCTGAAGATGTCATTTAAATAACGAGATAATCTTGAGTTTTATGATTTTGTTTCAGTTGAGTTGAGTTTTATTTTGTGGAAGGTAAAGGTTAAAGTACTAAGCGCAAAGAAGTATGCTTATCAACACTATCAAGTTAACAACAACTACCATGATTAGTATTTTTTTCATTAAAATTTTCTGCTTATAAACAGCTAAATCGTCTATCGTTAACAATTGCTCTTTTTCTTCAGCCGATGTGCCTTGCGGTGTCTTGATCTTAATGGGTAAATCTTCAATTGCAATTAATGGCTCGCGTTCGGTAACCATTGTTTCTTGCACTTCCTTGACCTTTCCAAAAATGTCAAAGTTCTTCTAACTTATATATCGGTTATGAGATAAAAAAAATCGTAGAAATTTTCGATGAAATTTCCTTATATTGAGTCGAAGTGTATTTAAGTAACAGAAATTAATATATCATTGGCAAATCGGGCTATCTGGGCAATGTCGGCAAAAATAGATGATAGAGTGAGGTAGTTTTATTTTAATCTTTTTTTTTGTGCTTTCAGTATAAATGGTTTTTAAAATGTATTTTGGTGCCGTGAACTATCAATATGTACTCCAGAGATATAATATCTGCGGAGTGCCGAGTTCGTATAGCGTGGCTCTGTCAAATTTAAACATATTTGGTTTACGGTAGCTAAAAACGTCACTAATAGAGAATGGTTTTCGATATTGTACTACCTGAGCTTTGTCAATACCGGCCAGTGATTTTGCTAAATCTATCGCTTCATCCAGATAACCGATTTCATCTATAAGCTTTTCCTCTTTTGCTTCCTTTGCGCCGTAGATACCGCCGTCAGCGAGTACTCTGATCTCTTCTATTGTAAGTGATGCTTTCCTTCCTTCGGCTATTACTTTGATGAATCTCTCAAGGGCCGGAGTGATTACCTTATCCTGCATGTATTGAATTTCTTCCGGTTCAGGCTTCCGGAATGAGCTGGGCCAATCCTTTTTCTCTCCGGATTTGATGGTAACCGGCAGAATTCCGAGCTTGTCTTCCAGTAATTCCTGCATAACGAGGTACCAGCTTATTACTCCGATAGAGCCGGTAATAGTGGTTGGTTCGGCTATTATCTGGTCGCAGGCCACCGAGGTATAATAGCCGCCTGAAGCGGCAACGCCCTGCATAAAGGCTACGACTGGTATATTTTCTTCTTTGCGAAACTTGTTGATTTCCATATAGATTTGGTCGCTTGCTGAAATTGTTCCGCCGGGTGAATTTACTCGAACAATGACAGCTTTTACGTGTCTGTCCTTTCGAACTATCTTTAGCTGACGATAGATATCGCTTGCTGTTTCGCCGTATATTACACCCTGTAATGAAATCATCGCGATTTTAGTTCTGGAGGGTCCTTCCCGTATAATTTCTTCATCGAGAACACCTGTTTGTCCTGTTGCGAACATAACGATGACTCCGATCAGCATCAGAAATAAAACAACATTCGCGATAAACGACAGTGCTAAAGCGATACCCCAGAAAATTTTCCAGCCGGAGCCTTTTCTCCTTGGGGCTACCATTGCCGGGCCGCCCAGAGCCGGATTGTAATTAGGTCCTGATGATTGCGATCCAGTTGGTATTGACGGATTATCGTTTTGC
>JAVVFI010000590.1:0-1857 GCA_032250555.1 Sedimentisphaerales bacterium | reverse complement strand
AAAAACCTCCTTGCCGAAGGCAGGAAAAGTCTCTTAACTGTGAAGGGGATTTGTCCAATTCACGCTGAACCAATACAAAGATACCAGCGACTTTTATAAGAACTTCATACCACAGTCCAGTAACGAATATATGTGCGGCCATGCTGAATACATATTTTACATATGCATTCCAGATAGACCTGCCGCAAAAGATTATAAAGTCCATTGCCTTCTCGAAAATCGGACCGCATTCATTTAGGGCTTTGGTCCCCATTGATTGAATGGTGCTTAACAAGTCAATGCTGGTAAATTGATTAATAACAATTGCAGCGATAATAAGCAGGGCCACAACTGCCGGTAAAACAAAACACAAAACTTTTAGAGACTTCTTCATTTTCACAGGACTTTCGACAACATAGGAATACCGCAAAAAAGTGCTATCTTTATTCTCACTATCATCATAGGGCTGCCATTATTTACTGATATTATATCTAATCAATGGCATAGCCATAAAAGTAAAGTTAATATTTAGCTACTTTCTTATACAATTGCTGCTTTTGTAAACAAAAGCCCGGGATCTACATCGGATTTATGATGTTATACCCATACGAAAATTTTAGGCTTCCATGGTCAAGAAAGAGGGATTTTTCTTGAATATGTCAGCTCAATCTTCTAATATTGTGTTATAATATATCTGAATTGGAACAGATTTTTTCAACAGAACTTGTGGCATTTAGGGATAATGTTGTAAACGTTGATGGAGCGAGAGCATTTAAGCGTTGGTTGAGTAAGCATTGAAAAGCATGCGTGACGGCCAAAAGACCAAAGTGGAATTGTTACAAGAGGTGGATAGTTTGCGCCGTCGAGTCGCGGAGCTTGAGCAAATCGAACTCAAGAACACCGGCAAAGAGATAGAAGATTCAAATCAATTATTTCAAACCATTTTCGATAATGCTGCAGATGGAATGGCTTTGGCAAATGTCGATAATAAAAAATTCTATTTGGCTAATAAAGTGTTTTGTCAATTATTGGGATACAATTTACAAGAGATCAAGAATCTCAGTGTTTTAGATATCCATCCTGAAAAAGACCTGCCCTATGTTTTAGAACAGTTTGAGCTTCAAACTAAGCAGAAATTGAAGCTCGCAAAAAATATTCCACTCAGAAAGAAGGATGGCTCCGTTGTTTATGCTGATGTTAATTCATTTCCAATTAATCTGGCCGGCAAATCATATATTATGGGGATTTTTCGAGACATCACCGAACGCAGAAAGGCAGAGACATCATTAAAAAAAGCTGAGGATAGATTAAAGAACTATATAGACAGCATTCCTATGGGTATTTCCATAATAAGTCCAAATATGGAAATATTAGATATGAATCATACCTTCAGAAAGAGGTACCCAAAGATCGACGTAAGTAACAAGCCAATATGCTACAAATCCTTCTATGATCCTCCAAAGGAAGAAATATGTACCTACTGTCCTACGGTGAAGGCATTCAAAGATTTGAAGAGTCATTATTCTGAAACTGATTTGAGTGCGGATGGAAATTACTACATGGTTTCCTCGGCTCCTCTTAAAGATGGCAAAGGTAAGGTCACGGCTGTTATCGAAACAGTACAGAACATCACCGAACTCAAGAAGATGGAGGAATCGGTTAAGGTAAGTCAGTCCCAAGCTTTGTCTCTAATTCAAACCGACCCGAATATTATTTTATACCTTTCCCCCGAGCATCGAATTCTTGAGTTCAATCCTGCGGCGGAAAAATTCTTTGGACGCAAACGCTGCGATGTTCTCGGGCAGAATTATCTTGAGTTATTCGTACCAGAGCAACACCGGGAAAGACTTGCTTCTGATATTGAAAAAGTACTTGCAG
>JAVVFI010000058.1:0-18386 GCA_032250555.1 Sedimentisphaerales bacterium | reverse complement strand
GCCATGTCCATTTCCTTTCTTTGATTTACATACTAAATCATTTTCAGGAAATGTCCAATTCCGACTGAAGCATTACAAGGTCATCGAAACCTCTGATTGCCTGACTATTCGATTTCTTTTTATCCGGCTTTGTTATTATCGGAGGTTGGGTAGTTTATACTTGAGCCTCAGAGGACAGGTAACTCTAAACAAGGCCGTCAGATTCGGAAAATCTGGAAAAACGCCGTATGGGGATACGAGCCCGTGATACTTTTCAAAACATTTTCCACATCTATCCATTTTGGCCGAGAGTTGTGCAGCAGACAGCGAAATCCCATTTTGACGTAGAAAAAGGGGGTTTCAAGATATTGGCCTTCAATACGATAAACCGAGTGACCCACCCGTAACTGAGGCATTACGTAATTCTAATCGTAAGGCCAAAATTTAAAGCCACATTTGGTATGAAACCGTATTTCAATTTTGTTTTCTACATACTCGCCTTGGCTAATTTACGGTCTTTATGGTATTATTTACGGCAGTATTTATGAGTTGGGTATTGTACGTAATTCTCTGGCAATCAATAAAGATAAAATATTTATTATGGAAAGGTGATAATATGAATAAGAAAAAAACTCTTATCGGATCGTGGATAGTTCTTACTGCTTCCTACGCAGTACATATTATGACAAGCCCTGCACCGGGGGCAGAAATCACATTTAAGTCGCTGCTGGAAGAAATGGTCAACCGGGATTGTATCGCCCAATTACCAATACCAAAATATACCTGCAAGCAGTTCAGCAGTTATGATCGCAATTCTACTGAGCCCGGTTCCCCTACATGGTGGGCCAACTCGGATCGAAGCTACTTTATCCGAATTGAAGAAACCAGCGGCAGAAAGGAGCACGTACTAATGGATGTCGCAGGTCCCGGGGCAGTGGTACGTTTTTGGGCTACATGGCACGGACCTGGTGGTGGTGAATTCAGTAACGGCACACTTCGTGTTTACCTCGACGGAAAGGCGGAACCGACCATCGAAGGGCCTATGGCCGACTTGATTAGCGGGGGCCTGTTGGCGGGAGAACCATTGTCGCAGGGTGTATCACCGGAAACTGCTTATAGGCATCAGGGCCATAACCTTTATCTGCCTATCCCCTATGCAAGGCATTGCAAAATCACCTACGAAACCAAAAGCTTCATCGACAAGGGCGCACGCCAGGGAGAAGCTCTTTACTATCAGATTAACTATCGTACCTATGAACCGGAAACTAAAGTCGAATCTTTCTCGATGAAGGGCCTGAAACAGGCAAACTCAATTGTCAACAAAGTACAAAGAATGCTTGCACAAAATGAACGCACCGGTCTTGACAATTTGAAAGAAGATTCATTAGAAGGGAGCATTCCGCCCTCTAAACAGAAATCCATTACCCTCAAAGGACAAAAAGCTATTCGCTCTCTTCAGTTCCGATTAAAAGCCGATGACTTGCCCCAGGCATTACGCTCCACAATCATCAAAATAGTATTTGACGGGACCACTACTGTCTGGTGCCCAATCGGTGATTTCTTCGGCACAGGCTACCATATACGCCCCCATTCGACATGGTACACAAACGTATCCAAAGACAATACACTATCGTGCTATTGGATTATGCCGTTTCAGAAAAATGCGAGGATTCAAATATTGAATCTTGGCTCCAAGCCGGTTGAACTGACCTTTGGAAAAGTTCTCAGCGGTCCGTGGGATTGGAACAATCGTTCATGTCATTTCCATGCCGCATGGAAACAATGGACTGGCATTGAAACACAGTCCAATGAAAAATCCAAAGACCATGGTGCTTTTGATTTAAACTGGATTACCGTCAAAGGCCAGGGCACCTATGTCGGCGATGTCCTGACACTATTAAACACCGCCAATACATGGTGGGGGGAAGGTGATGAGAAAATCTATGTGGACGGGGAGTCCTTTCCATCCCATATAGGAACCGGTACGGAAGATTATTACGGTTATGCCTGGTGCAAGCCAAACTTTTTCGAATCGGCATTTCACGCGCAACCAAGCGGTGACGGCAACCTGGTGCCGGGTTTTACTGTCAATTCCAGATACCGTTCTTTGGATGCCATTCCATTTCAGAAATCGATACAATTTGATATGGAACTCTGGCATTGGGCTAAAACCAAAATGAACTACGCCCCGGCCACCTTCTGGTATGCAAGGCCGGGCGCAACGTGGGATGTCAAACCTGCTCCAAAGGAAGCAAAACGTCCCATCCCACGAGCCCTCGAAAATATCATCAAGCCCAGACACGTCAAGAACGCAATTGAAGGTGAGACACTTCCGATTACAGTGCGATCCGGAGGAACCACGGAAGTCCAGAATATACCCAGTTTCCTTTGGAGTAACAACCGTCAGTTGTGGTGGAGAAATGCCAAAGAACAGGACAATCTGGTTGTGGAGTTCACCATTGAAAAAGCTGGGGACTATGATGTGACACTCGGTATTACCAAGGCTGTTGACTATGGTATTGTACGTATTGCAGTGAATTCAGAGACAAAAATAGACTCGCTGGACCTCTATAACCAATCAGTTATTGCTGCCGAAGTAAAACTGCCGACGTGTCACCTTCAGCGGGGCAAAAACAAACTCCAGGTAACTATCCTTGGTGCCAATCCCTCAGCAGTGAAAAGTCATATGTTTGGACTTGACTACATCCTTGCAGGCAAACGTAAATAAGGGCATAGCATGTTGTGCGGTTTCTCTAATGCAGCTTGCTTGACCATACAACAGTGTTAAGCCCCAGCTTAAGGTCTGCAAGCGGCCCGGCGGCTGGCCGTGAATACTTCCTGCCATTAATGTCTTTATCCACAGTAATGGGATTGCCGTAACGGTCCTCGATGGTTTGCCCGACAGTTGGAAAAACACCAACCAGCCCGGCATTGACCTGCGGTCCTTTCACTCGGAATGGAGCGCCATTTATAGAAAAAGTAATCGTTGCTCCCAGTGAATGGTCTTTAATGCTAAAGTCCGTGACATAAGAATCAACGATGCTGTTATCATCGCCGAAGGAGCTTTTTTTTGCCCCTTCAAGGAAGATATTGTAATCCGAGGTATAGCCGGGAGCCGTTTTCACCTGGTCAAGTCCCTGTCTGATAAAGATATTGTTAAACCACTTATCATCCTGGGCAGTGCCGGTTTTACTTCCTACCCCTTGTGTTTTATGAGGCTTGTAGAATTGGGAACGGCGTTTGATGTCGGGACTGTACTCGTAACCGCAATCTACAAACAAGTTGTGTGCGAAAACCGTAGCCTCAGAATTACTTCTCGTCGCCTGTCCGACGAGGATGTTGTTGTCAACCAGAATTGGCCCATGGTTCATTTCCAGGAAAACGTTGGCAGCCTCGGTATTGTAGATGATGTTGCCGGTTATCCGAATGCCCTGGTTGGCATAATCCATCCAAATCCCAAAAGCACCCTGCATTTGGCGAAACACGCCCCTAATCAGATTACTACTAATGACAGTATCCACGCTGTTATGAAATTTAATCGCAGCGGTCTCCCAACCCCCGAATTCTCTGCGGTAGTTTGTATCTTCGATGAGATTTCCGGATATGATTGAGCGGGTAGCTCCTTTTTGACCGGCAATACCAGCTTGTCCACATCGCCGGATAATGTTATTGCGGATTATGTGATCTCCATAGGCATCGATGTCAGTATAATCAATACCCGGCGCATGTCCCAAAATAATACCAACGCAACGCGCGTTTGTAATCGTGCAATTCTCGATGATCCAGCGCTTGCCCATCCGTGTTCCGACAGCACCGGTTTGCAACTCCAAAACTGGCGGCGCCCAGTTTGCCGCTGCATGCATAAAATTCAAGCCATTAATGGTGATATATTTAAGGCCGGAAATCTCCGGCATGAAAAGACTTTCGCGAACATTAATCTCCGCCAATTCCTTATTGGGATTGGCCTTGCCGAAATTCGCCCGGATGATCGTTAATTTTTCATTCACATGGCAAAACCAACTGTTCTTTTCTTCTCTTACTTCCTGTGTCGTCTTTTTCTCATAGAAGGCCTCGCCGTTGAGATAGACGTCCCCTCGATGATGCCACTTGCCGTAGTTCAACCACCCCCCGGACACCTCCAGAGCGTAGAGATTATATTCACCGAAGAATGAATTAGGTAATTCGGCTCTCCAAACGCCGTCAGTTTCTTTTGTCCAGGAGGTTATGCGTTCGGAACCTTTGATGATGACTTTCTCGCCGGGCGCTGCTTGATAAGTAATGCGTTTGCTTTCATCAGTACCGCCACGAACGGGTTTGACCCATTCACGATAAGTCCCAGCGTGGATAGTCACAGTATCTCCGGGCGTGGCGATGGATGCGGCCTTGTTGATAGTGAGATATGGATCTGCAAGACCTCCCGAAGCTATATCACTACCGGTTTTTGATATATGTATTTCACGAGCAAAAATGCACTCAGAACCGAAGATTACAGTGATAACTATCACTATCAATAGAAGAGATCTTCGCATAGTAATTCTCCTGTCCGGCCAAATATTGAGATAGAATATGGCTGTAGTTCTTATAAGCCTTTCCAAAGCGCACAACATGTGCGCAAGCTTGAGCGGATCCTCACCCGCCTTTCTTGCAGCCGCCCATTCCTGTTGCAAGTAAAGTTCCTAACAAAACCATCATTACCCACTTTTTCATATTGATTTCTCCATTAAAGCCTCACTTATATTCAACTTTTAACTTTAACGCCGAGCCAGATAAGACCAATACCAAGAATAACTTTATTGTATCTTTATCGGCCATGTGTAAAAGAAAAATAAAACTATCTTAAAAACTTACGTCATTCAATTATCTGCTTTTCGTTCAGCTACTTACCGGAGTGGATTCTTAATTTCTGGCCGAGTAATTGATACGTCAAATCTCTGTTAATATCATAACATCGCAATATTGTACCCTTTGTCCCCGTAAATTTATAAGCAAGGTCCCAATCGACCTCGGGACAATTAGTCTCTTCCCAGTATGCCAGAGAAGGATCAATCAACGCAGCTATATCTCCCAGGTCGAAGAAACCCTTCGTGGGCCTCTGATAATAAGATGATTGATAACGATACTCATGCAGATATTTTCCAAGTTCTCCATAAGATAGAAACTGTTCGGATTCTTTCATTGGGCAATATAAGTGAGTGCCGGTATCAAACAGGACAAAGGACAAATCAGAATGGAATACAATTCGTGCCGCTCGAACATCACCAATCACATTGAAATTCCAGCATTTCTCGGGCCATCTTGTCCGAAAATGCCAAAATACTATAATCCTATCTTTTATACGAGGCTCCTTCAAATACGCCGAAGCAATATCAGTGGCCGCTCCGAGCCCGACAATCCACAGAGGATCTTCAGGTGTTGATTCCATTGCTTTTTTGATAATGAAATCCACTCCTTCGGATTCAGAAGGCTCGTATTTGTATCGCATTGGATGGGAACCACGCAGGACAGGCCATTTATTGGTTAATCCAGCTTTACCGAGAATAGTTTTAATCTCTTTGTAAGAAGCTTCAATACTATCCGGCCCTGTTTCAGGACGACTGTTGACAAAGTTGGCCGCCACAAATCCCTCAATCTTGAAACGTTCGGGTGAAAGTATAGCAAGGGCTATCGCCCATACATCGTCAATTTCATTTTTGGTATCTGTATCGAAAATTACACGAAGACGCTTGCCCTTAGGCGGTATCTTCGGAACCTTCCTTAATCCTGGATCACACCTCAAGATACGTTCTCTTCTCTGTCTGTAGCTGTTCTTTTGCTTTTCTTGTGCGTACAAGCTTGCATTACAAGCCCAGACTATTACAAGAAAAGATATAAAAAAGATTTTGTATTTATACATTTTTTCCTCCTTTAATTGATTTTTATATAAAGCAACAGACAATTTTATCATCAATTGATCAGCCTGCTGCAAAAAGAAAAATAATACTATATTTGATATTTACATCAGTTCATCTTTGGTGTCAATCACTATGATATGGAAATGCTTTTATAAGTCAAAAAGGTTTCTTTTCAGCATGAAAGCTTATAAGGATTTCTTGTGGTATTGAAGGTTCCAAAATAGTAAAATTAGCTTCATAAAAGCTGCTCTTGTAGTGCAGTGACAGTTAAGATGAAGTTTTTAACGGAGTCACTCATGCGAACCAGACTGATAGTTGCGTTTACTCTCTTATTACTGCCGGCAGCAGCTATCAGTAATACGATTGCAGGAAATTCCAACAGGTCTGCTCCGAGGCCTTATCGAGTACTGGTAATAATTGGCAACCAGTGGAACGATCCGGGTAGTTATAGAATCGATGAGCAGACTCAGCTCGGCGGTCGAAGATCTGGATCAAATAAAGACTTCCGTGACGTGATTACTATGCTCAAGATCTGGGGCATTCCTTTCAACATCCTGCGTCTTGACCAGCAGCGGCTTCAGATAAACCGATTCCTGAACGGCACTGCAGAACCGAATTATAGTTGCCTTATTTGGATGGCAAATCCGAACAGTCTGGAAGGATTCTCAGCTAATTATGAAACCGTTCGCCGTGCCGTAGAAGAGTATGGTATTAGCCTGATAGCACTGTTTGATCACATCGCAGCTCCTGATCTGTCTGATATCCTGGGTATAGACTATCAGGGCGTTTCAGATCAAACACCCAGGAGCACAAACTCCGCGTTGAAAATATCCCGAGAACACTTCATTACTACCGGCGCAGTTGGAAAGGTAATAAATGCTGAAAACCAGTCCGAGTTGCGAATTGTCCCAGGCTCGGCAAGCCATGCCGCTGAAGTACTCGGCACGATAGGAGAATATCCACAACTTGTGGTAAGGGACATAAGTGAAGAAACTAAAGCTGTCTGGATTGGCGGCGGACGCGACTGGTTTGGCAAGTTTCCAGTGATGAGGCAGCTTTTCAGAAAAGCACTGGTTTACAGCATCGGCTATGGTTTGTTCAACGATAATTTCGAGAACGCTTTCATATTTATTATGGATGACATGGGAGCATCGGAACATGCCTATAGCCTGAGGTGGCACTATCCAACACCAAGCAAAGAGGTCATAGTAAAATATCTGGTTGAACCGCTGGAGAAATACGGCTTTGTAATGGTTCAGAACGTCACACCCGGCTATGCTAATCCAGTGACAAGAATGGTCGAAAATCCATGGACTATTGATAAGTTTACGGACCCGTTTGGCAACATGCAGGACTATGGCTCTACCAAGGAAGGACTTGACGAAGGTCTCCGGCGCGGCGTGTTCGAAATTCAGGCTCATCGGGTGTGGACGCACATGACATGGGACCTGGATTCTCCACCGGGACCATGGTGGGATGCGCCAATCGATGGAGAAAGGGCCCACGGGGACTGGTATCAGGAAACCTATGACGAACGCCGCGACAGGCCTGTGCCCTCGAATGATATGCTTTTTCTCTACAAGGTCGGACGCAATGCTGTTGAGAGACAATTCGGCGTGACTCCGCTGGCAGTAACTGTCCGTCCCGGCACGAGCCTCGAACATGATAACGGGCGTTTGGCGGCAATCGCCGGGTATGGTGTTGGTCGATGGCATTATATCGGCACCGACTACAACATTCAGTTTAGTATATCTCAGATGTACCCTGAACAGTTCTCCTGTCACGATTTGGATTTGGTTAAAAAGAAAAAATCAGAGATTACTACTTCTATAAAGAACCTCAGTCAGACTTCGATAGCAGCCATGCTTTCAGCGAAGGTGGTCGGAGAACGGCGTATCGACCTGAGAAAATTGGACTGGATTGAGTCCAACAAAAAAAAGCGGTGGATCGGCTTTAACGAGTATTGCGCCTACCTCCATAGTCGAATAGATATGATTCCGACCAGCGGGCTTAAGATGTTTTTCAACTTCAACCCTCACTACTGTCGGCATTTTGCCGAGAATCCTTCCACGTGGACGTTAGAGCTTTCAGAGCGATACCGGAAGAGACTCGGTACGAAAGTCTCATTCTCCCTCGATGATAAAACGAAATTAAGTTCGCTATCTCAAAAGCAGAGCATCACGATAACTCCAGGCATAGGAACTCGCAGCGTACTACTTCTACAAGAGTAGTCTCTACAATTGATCGATCAATTCGTAACTTACCGCTTCGAGCGATTTAACTACCAGCGTAGCTTTCGAGAAATCATTGTTCATCGTATGTATGTTCGGTACAGCTATACTTTTCATGCCCGCCGCATCGGCCGATAAGATTCCCTTTTCCGCGTCTTCCATCACAAGGCAATTCTCAGGCGGTATGTTCATTTCTTTTGCAACATAGAGGAAAATATCCGGGAACGGTTTAATCCTTTCCACACTGAATTTAGCGGCCACATAAGAAAAGAAATCCTCGATATCGAGCGCTTTGAGCACTTCATGTGCATCTTTCGGATGTGAAGACGTAGCCAGAGCCATCGCCTTCTTTCCTTTCAGTGCACAAAGCAGTTCGCACGCTCCCGGCATGAGTTCGGCGCTTGAAGATACAAGCTTTTTATAGAGAAGGGCTTTCTCACGGCGTACGACATCTGGGTCAACTGCCAGGTTCTTTTTTGCTATAAATGCATCAGTGCCCTGTCCGTCACGAATCCAGTGATTTGCGTAATCTTCATCTGACAACTCGAATCCAACTTTAGAAAAGACAGTTTTGTAGGAACTCAGATGAAGCTTCTCTGTATCAGCTAACAAACCATCCAAATCAAATATCACGGCATTAATCATATTATTCTCAAAATTCCAGCTCACTTAACAATTGATTAGTAGCAGATCTAAGAACTCCGGTAAAAAATATTCATGGTGTCAATTCTTTTTCCTGACTTTCTGCATCTGGGGCATTCCTGAAACCACCGCTTTGTGCAAGCACTTTCACTTCTTTTTTGTACCACCTGAAAACAATGAATCCTCCTATGGCTGCTAACAGACAACAGATTCCCGCCTTTTCAAATTTCAACAGTATTGAATAACCGATAGCGAGCGAGATACCATAACAGAGCAATATTCCGCCTATCACATCGATAATAGTAGAAAAAGATAATGCCTTACCGGGAAGTTCCCGAATGTCACTGCCAAGAATCCCCCAGAAGCCGCCGGGACGGACTTTACGATAAAACTTTTCAAGCTTTTCTTTCGATACGGCAGGTGTCAGGAATGTTACTATTATACTTATCGGCACTACGATAGCTGTCATGATAGCTATCTTGATTTCAAATGGCAACTCAGGCCAGGGGTATCCGAACAGTACAACGTTTTCGGGAATGAACGGATTGGCAAACGCAATCACCAGGCCGAGAGAAAGTGCTGCTATCTCCGTATAAGCGTTTATTCGCCACCAGAACCAGCGTATAACATTAATCATACCGGGTGGGACTATCATAAATGCAAAAAATTCCCACACTGCCGAAACCGTAAGTTGTCGCCATGCAATATAAAGAGCAATACAGACGCCTGCCGACATCAAAAGAACAACAACCATTTTGGTCACAATCATATAATGTCGCTGGGTCCCATTTTTCTTTACAAAACGCTGGTACACATCTGTCATGATGTACGATGCTCCCCAGTTAAGATGCGTATCGATCGTTGACATAAAAGCTGCAAGAAAGGCTGTGACAAGCAGACCTTTAAGGCCGTATCCGAGGTACTCATTCATTACCAGAGGGTATGCGTGTGTGTCATTGTAGGGTTCGGTTAGTGTAGGGAAAAGCACGATTGATACAAGCGCGACAACCACCCATATCCATGGCCGGCAGCACTGAAAGATCGCGTAGAATATCGTTGCCCGGACCGAATCGCGTTCATTCTTACATGCGCTCATACGCTGCATATTATAGCCGCTGGCATCCATCCACCAGAACACGAAGATATATATCAGCAACTTTACCAAATCGAGATCGAAGCTTTTAAAATCGGGAAAAATGGAAAGAGTTTTCGGGCCGTAACCTTCAGTGGCTGAGATTGTGTCTAATACATAGCCAAGCCCCCCAACCTTTACTACTGCGATCACAGCAAGGGCGATCATGCTGAAGGTTGCGATGAAGAACTGAATAAAGTCGGTTACAACTACTCCGTAGAATCCTGAAAAGGTCGCATATACCAGCGCAACGACCGTGCACATACCGACAGCCCACCATTTAGGTATGTCTGTCATAGTTGTAATAATACTGCTCATTGCAAATATTACCCAACTTATAGTGAGGAGGTTCTGTACGATGCCGGCGAAAAACGCTCTGAATCCGCGCAGGAATGCCGCTGACTTGCCTTCATAGCGTAGTTCGTAGAACTCGGCATCAGTGATAATGGCCGCACGTCTCCAGAGTCGTGAAAAGAGGAAAATCCCGACAATAAGTGTAAGTACCGCGGCAAATACCCACCAGATTCGTTGAAGTCCGTCCGTACGTGTTATTTCTGTCACTACCAGTGGAGTATCCGATGCGAAACTGGTAGCGACCATCGAGACGGCAATCATCCACCAGGGAAGAGACCTACCACCCAGAAAATAATTCTCCGAACTTTTAGAAGCTCTTTTGGAAAAGTAAATCCCCGTCCCGAGAGCAAAAAGCATGTAGGTGGTTATAATAGCGTAATCAAGAAATCCTAAATGTCCCATCCTTGAGTACCTTCCGATCTGTGGGAGTATTTCTATTTTGCGTTTTAATTGTCTTAAGGAGAAATCTTTTTCCGATTTCACTGGAACTCTTAGAGATGATACCATAAAGAATGGAAATTGGCCAAGATGAACATCTGGATTTGCGTTGTTTTCGTATCAGCCGCCGGAGGCTTTGATCAAAAGGTTTTTTATGGCAATCGACCCGCTAAGATAATACAATAAGTGTACGCAGTTGATCCATATAGGTTCCTCAATGGCAAGGGTGACGAAGCTTTGTCAATGAACAGCTTCACACGAACGCAAAGATGTGCTGTTAGCTTTGTTGGATGTTAATTAAATAGAGGAGTAATCATTATGAAGTATCACAAACTTGTTGTCGTTGGCACAGTGATTATGGGCCTGCTGCCCCTTTCAGTAAATGCAGCCGAGATCGCACTGAAAGATCAAGCGGCAAAAGCCATGCGCCGGGCTACCGACTTCTTCCGCACACAAGTCTCTACCGAGGGCGGCTATTTGTGGCGCTACAGCGAGGATTTGTCTCGCCGTGAAGGGGAAGGTACGGCAACAGATACCATGGTTTGGGTGCAACCTCCAGGCACACCTTCTGTGGGTATGGTATATCTGACTGCCTACGAAGCCACCGGCGATTTATACTATATTGATGCCGCCCGGGACGTCGCCTATGCCCTTGTTAAAGGTCAACTTCGCTCCGGCGGCTGGGACTACCGCATCGAGTTTAATCCCGAACAGCGACAGCGTTATGCCTATCGGACTGAACCATATAAGGAAAAGGCACGAAATGTCAGCACTTTGGATGATAACAACACGCAGTCTGCGGTTCGGTTATTGATGAGAGTAGATCGGGCGCTGGATTTCAAGGACGAAAAAATCCACGAGGCAGTTGAGTTTGCTCTTTCGACCCTACTGAAAGTTCAATACCCCAACGGTGCCTGGCCGCAGCGATTCAGTGCCGCTCCCGATCCTGACGAGTTTCCGGTCAAGAAGGCCGGCTATCCGGACTCGTGGTCGTGGACTTTTCCCAAACGCGATTATAGAAGCTTCTACACTTTCAACGACAACACCATTGCCGACACAATCGACACTATGCTGGAAGCATTTGATATATACGGTGATGTAAGGTACCAGGCTGCTGCGGAAAAAGCCGGCGATTTTATTCTTCTGGCCCAGATGCCCGAGCCACAGCCTGCGTGGGCACAGCAGTATAATGCAGACATGCACCCGGCCTGGGCACGAAAGTTTGAACCGCCAGCCGTCACAGGCGGCGAGTCACAGGGTGTTATGAGAACATTACTCGTGCTCTACCGTGCGACCGGTAATAAAAAGTACCTTGAACCGCTGCCCCGAGCGTTGGAGTACCTGCGACGCTCCAGGCTGCCCGATGGTCGTCTGGCCCGGTTCTATGAGCTGAAGACCAATAAACCGCTTTACTTCACCAGGGACGACTACAAGCTTACCTATAGCGATGCCGATATGCCCACCCACTACTCCTTCAAGACCTCCTGTGGAATTGAGGGTATTACAAGAGAATATGAACGTCTTAAAAATATGAATCCAATCGAGTTGAAGCGCCAAGAGAAACGCTCACGACCACGCTTGAACCGGAACCTGGCAGCTCAAACCAAGTTAATCATAAACCAGCTTGACAAACAAGGCCGCTGGGTAGAAGACGGCCAAATGAGATACGATGAGCAGGATAAGACCACAAGCAGAGTGATAAGCTGTCGAACTTTTATCAACAACCTGAATGCCTTGAGCACATATATATCTGCTGTTAAATTAGTACAGAAATGATACTTCGCCAAACCGCTATATATAAAGAGCTTGTTCAAAGGAGGAATAATGAAACGGCAAATCAAACGTCAAACTTCGGAACTATCGCAAACAAAACAACATAAACCTACTCGACGTAAATTTCTGACGGACAGTGGAAAAGTAGTCGCCGGCTCAATCTTTACAGGCGTTGCTTTACCTCGAATTTATGCCGCTGACAGAAATACGATACGTCTGGCCCTGGTTGGCTGCGGAGGCCGCGGAACAGGCGCAGTCGCTGACGCCTTCTCAGCTTCCGGCGGCCCGGTAAAGCTATATGCCATGGCCGACCTGTTTGCAAACCGTCTCCAAAGCAGCCTGAATAACCTCAAAAAGGATTTTCAGGCAAAACTTGACGTGCCGCCCGAACGTCAATTCATCGGCTTCGACGCCTATAAAAAGGCAATCGACTGTTTGAGATCGGGAGATATTGTGCTATTGACTACTCACGCCGCTTTTCGCCCTATGCACTTTGAATACGCCGTCAAAAAAGGCATTAATGTCTTCGCTGAAAAATCGTTTGCGACAGATGCGCCCGCCGTCCGCCGTTGGCTAAAAGCCGCCGAAGTCTCAGAGCGAAAAAATCTAAAGGTTGGCGTCGGCTTCATGTGGCGTCACTCCAAAGCACGACAGGAATTGATCAATCGGATTCATGATGGGGCAATCGGCCAGGTGAATACCTTGCGGATATATCGTGTGCACGGACCGGTCCACTGCCCGCGCCGTCCAGAAAACGTCAACGAACTGGCATTCCAGCTTCAGCATCCAAATAGCTTCACATGGGTATCGTCCGGATTCTTCATCGACTGGCACTGTCACAACATCGATGTGGCCTGCTGGACAAAAGGCGCCTGGCCGGTCTCGGCCCAGGGTATGGGCGGCCGCTGCTACGAGCAGGCTGGTAATCAGTTCGACCACTACACAGTGGAATATACCTTTGCCGACGGCACAAAGCTGTTTGCCTTCTCGCGGCACATGGATGGCTGCTGGAACACCTACGCCGACTACGCCCACGGCTCCAATGGCTCGGCCGTAATAATGGCGACGCTGGGCCAGCCCAAGCCAAAGATATATAAGAGCCACGACATGACCCCCGCAAATCTTGTCTGGGAATTCGGCAGGGATGACCCGAATCCATACCATGTAGAATGGCAAGTGTTTCTGGACGCTATCCGGCAGGATAAACCGCATAATGAGGCTAAGCGGGCAGGTGAAGCCGAAGTAGCGGCTATAATGGGAAGAGCTGCCACCCATACTGGAAAATACATCACATGGGATCAGGTCTTGGACTCTGACTTCCAGTTCGTTGAAGACATTGACAATATGACCTTCGATACTCCCGCTCCAATCTACGCTGGTCCTGGTGGAATCTATCCGGCTCCTCAGCCGGGGATAACAAAGGAGTGCTGACGAGAATGTTGATAGATTTGGGCTGTGATGTTAGACAAAAAGGCAAAAAATAAAAACACAATTAACATACCTTATGAAAACTCATTTATTGAATTGCCGATATTTTCAAATGCAGAAATTATCGAGCTGATACCTCCCTACATAGAACCATTAAATCATCAGCAGATTCTTCATTCGTTAAAAAATCCTGTTGGTAACGCTCCACTTTTAGAGATTGCCATAGGCAAAAACAATGTGTTAATAATCCTGGAAAATGCCACACGCCCTTTAGATACTTCTTTTATTGCCTCACTTGTTGTCGATGAATTAAGACAGGCAGACGTTGCCGATGAAAATATCACCTTCCTTTTTGCCAACGGCGCCCATAAGGATATGGAAGAGTATAATTATAAGGATAAATTAGGGTCTCGATTTAAGAATTTCAGAATAATCAATCACGACTGCGAAGGTGAGCTGGTAAACCTGGGCATAACAAAATTGGGAAGCCCGATTTTAATAAATCCATTAGTTCTCGAAGCCGATTTAAAAATTGCTATCGGGACAATTGAGCCTCACCTCGGCGACGGTTTTTCAGGGGGAGCTAAAATATTATTCCCGGGCTGTGCCGGTTTGGAATGGATATTTAATAATCATAGCCTGAAACGAGGTGAATTCGGAGAGGTCGAAAACCAGTGGAGAAATGATACAGAAGAATCGGCTGGCAAAGTCGGCATTGATTTTCTGGTTAATGCAGTACTGAATTACAAACGTGAAATAATCGGCCTGTATTGCGGCGACTTGATAAAAGCACACAGAGAAGGAGCGAGCTTATCACTAAAGGCCGCTGTTGCCGAGTTGCCTTATCAAGCGGACTTTTGCATAGCAAGCAGCTCGCCCATCGATTTGAACTTCCTTCAAACGTTAAAGAGTATAGCTGCTGCTCGAACAGTTATTAAAGAAAATGGAACATATATTATGCTGACATCCTCTCGTCAGGGCCTGGGAAACCATCGCTGGTTATTGGATGATAAAATGCTGGAAGAAAGACATAAACTAAATACAGATTACAATTCGGCCATGACGGAAATTATATATAGTACGCATTTGTCGGAAGAGGATTTATATTCATATTACCCAAAGCAGGTAAAGTTGATAAACGATATTGACAAATTAAGGCAAATGGTTGCTTCGTTGGATAAGCCGGACAAGAAAGGTATTGTTCTGCCCTATTCTCCTATTACCATTCTTCAGTATCCTTGATTTTATTTGGTAAAACATTATTGTAGTAAGAGCAAACAAGGTTGTTGACATACAACAGCTCATTTATGATTTGGCTATAAAATTGTAAGGTTAGCTATGAGAGCAATCCAGATAGTGGAGCCAAGAAAAATCGCAATGCTGGATAACGCTCCCACACCCGAACCGGCCGAGGGTGAGGTTCTGGTGCGATGCAGCCATGTGGCCATTTGCGGAAGCAACATAAGCCAGTATCTCGGCAAAGGTTTTTGGGGTGACGGTGATTTCCCTAATCCCACAGGCTGGTCCGGACACGAGAACGTCGGCACGATAGTCGAATCACGATGTGATGGTTGGGAGGAAGGCGACTTAGTTCTTGCCCTGCCGGAAGGTCCTTATGGTTTCGCCGAATACATCGTTTCTAAACCTCCGGCCATTGCTCGCCTGCCGCAGGATTCGCCCGACCCGGCAGCGCTGATTGTTGCTCAACCGCTTGCGACGGTGCTTCGCGCGCTCACACAATACGATAGCGTGAACGGCCAAACATGCGTTGTAGTCGGACAGGGCCCAATGGGATTAATATTCACACATATACTGCGGCTGAAGGGAGCAAGAACAGTCATTGCGGTCGATCTGCTCGACTGGCGTTTGGAATGGTCCAAACGCTACGGGGCCGACCATATCATAGACGCCTCGAAAAAAGATGTTATTAAAACTGTCAAAGAATTAACTAACGGACAAATGGTTGACTTTGCGGTCGAGGCGGTTGGCGAAGTAGATTCTCTGAAGACGGCCGCACATCTGCCGGGGCACGGCGGCAAGCTGCTGGTTTTCGGTGTGCCGCACCATGATTTGCAGGAATTTCCATGGTATCATGTATTCCGACAGGAAATTCAAATCAATACCAGTGTCGGCCCGGAGTGCGGTAAATTTTTTCAGACCGCGGTGGACATGGTCCTTGATGATCGGGCTTCAGCTCTTACTGAAATTGTTACTCCGCGCATGCCCTGGGACAAGGCCCCGGAGGCATTCGAGATGTATGCCGAATGCGCCAAGGATTCTCTGAAGCTGACCCTTGAAGTCTAAACAAGATATCCTCCAATTCAACTTTTGTTTATAAAGCGCCTTTTTCATCCGAAGGGGGTAACCATCTGCTGATCAGATGCGCAGCGACCGCTGCGACCAAAAGCATTCCACACAGACTGCCGATTGAGTACCAGCGGCTTTGGTCTTCCCAGCAGCCTTTGAGCCCCAAGACGAGAAAAACGAAACCGGAAACCAGATTCAACAGCCATAGCCACACCGGCAGTCTTAACACTTTGGGAAGAAACCTCCGGTCCATCCACAGGTTCATCAGGCAAAATAATCCACAACCCAATACGCCGGTAAACAGGTTGGCAGGAGTCAGAATCCTCAGCAGCAGCCGGGGCTTGCCGGAAGCACCGGTGGACTGATATATAAACAACCATAGCAGAATCCCACAGGCACCGACAGCACACCAGATGACTGTTATACGTTTGATGCGGCGGGCATACCGGATGGCAAAATCGCGACTCACCGCGTGTGTCATCTCGCTGATAATACTGCAGGCGACTTCCAATGTGCCATAGAGCGTTCCGAACATGGTCAGAAAAGCCCCGGCCACATACAGCGGCAGCAGCCACGGATGTATACCGGTAACGAATGCCGACTGGAGATTGAGCAGGTTCTTCTCGTCGGGGATTTTGTGATGCGGGGCGAGGATCAGCTTGCCGGAAGCTACGAACACCGCTGTGAAAGCGATGATAACAAGAAAGCTGATAGAACAATCTACCAGCGGAGCGCGGAGCCAGCGGCGAACGGGATGGGCCGGGTCGGCGGCAATCTCGGCGAGCCGTTCGGCCGAAGCTGGGCCGGCGCCGGCCTGTCCCCATGCTTTGTCTCGCATGAAGGATGTGTATGCCAGATAATCGAAACCGGCGCCTCCGATAACTCCGACATAACGCGTCGTCTCGACCCACACCGGGTCGGCGGCGATATGCGGGTACTCGGCGCTTAGCCAGGGCGGGTAGGCATAAGGCTGCGGGACGAAAATGCCCTTCAAAAGTTCCAGCCAATCCGGATGGTAGAGAATCAGTGTTACGCCGGCGGAGAATACCATCGCGGCTACAATAACCAGTTGAATGCGCTCCAGGGTTGAGTAGCTGCGCATGGCGGTGATTACTACTACGATGGCCAGGATTGCTGCGCCCCAGAGGTAGTCGATGCCGCCGCCTAATATTTCGCTGGTTCCGGTTATCCAGGAAGTCAAATTGCCCAGAACGCCGCAGTGGAAACTTATCCAGATTGGCAGGCACACGGCGGCGATCATAAAAAGTGTCAGCGTTAGCCAGCCGCGAGGGCCGGGCAGGTCGAGCATGCGCTTGTAGGGATGGACGCCGGTCAGTACCATGTGACGGGATGATGCCACTACCAGGCCCCATTTCAATAGCGAGATGACGACGAATAAAAACAGGATGCGGTAGCCGAAGAGTGCGCCGCCGCGGCTCGAAAAAATCAGCTCGCCGGTCCCGATAGTGAGCGATGCGATGATTGCACCGGGGCCGAAGACTTTCAGCCAGTCCAAAGGGCGGCGAGGCAGTACGCCGGAAGGCCTCCGGCCGATATCGGCGGATTTTGATGTTTCGTCCATATTCGGGCCCAAGTATGCTGGTTTCAAGGGTAAGCGGGAAGGAAGATACTGCGAAAATTGGAACAACGCAAGGAAATAATCGATATGAGTTATCAACACAACCGGCCATAGCCCTCCCACTTTTGGCCTTTGGTCCGGCTTCGGTCTGGGCTTCGCTGTGAGAAATTGGGTTTGAATTGGTTTTGTTTTGGCTTAAATTGGCTTTGTTTTTGGCTTTATTGGCTTTGAATTGGGTTTGAATTGGGTTTGTTTTTTCGTGAAATCGGCGTTTGGGGGCGAAAAACGAACAAAATTGGGTTTGTTTTGCATAAAAAGGCTTATAAATTCGTACGTAATCTTTCGTAGAGATTCGTTTTCGTGGCTGTCGGATCCCTGGGCTTTTGGCTGGTTGGGGCAAAGTTTCAAAGGGGCCCCCGACAGGGAAGCAAGTGAGCTTACATCGAGGGTAAACTCCGGTGTGCAAAGGCACAAAGTGTATAAATTGCCTAAAGTGACTAAAGTGCCTATAGTGAGCTAAAGTTGGATTTTCGATGGTCATGATTGGTAATTCTCCTAAGTATTTCATTTTATGAGGGTAGAAAAGCAGCCCCTCTATAATTAGACGAGTGGACAGAATTGAGTCGAAAAAA
>JAVVFI010000589.1:0-1866 GCA_032250555.1 Sedimentisphaerales bacterium | reverse complement strand
GCAGAACTCATTGTTGAAGTTGACGGAAAGTATCTGCTCAAAGATACAAGCGAGTTCCCGGAAGCACCTGCGGACTCACCCGCCCAGAACGAGACTCAGCAGGAAACGCAACCCCCAAAGACTCCCATAGCTTTTCCTTTGGAAGCACGCCAAGGCATCCAAATAAACATACAGATCAACATCAACTGCACCTCTGATGATGTTCCAGGGCTTGGTACTCAGGTCAAAGCCTTGATCAAGGAAATCGCCGGCACAGAGGCCAGTAACGTAGGCGGAGACGAGTAAACATGCCAAGACCATTTGCACAAAGTACAGCAGAACTCGTGATGCAGGTCACAGAGGCCGTTCAGGCTAATGGCAAGGCGGATTCAACGTTTGTGCAGAACTTTTGTGACCTGTCGGCGACTCAGGCCGACAATGCGCTTCAGCTAGCCGCAGATTTAGGGGTACTTAAGCTCAATACGGGGAAATACACGTCAGCGAATCCGCTAGTATCGTTCGTTGCGACTCCAGACGAAAGCCGAAAGGCCGCTTTGCTCCGAGTAGTACTCGAGTCATACGAACCCTTCATTGTCTTTCGGAATAGGCTGACTGCCACGAATTCTGCAGACACTGCAGCTCAGCAGACTAAGGCTAAGCTTGAGATCGATGCACACAGAGAGGAAATCAAGGATACTCTCATCAGTCTCGGGACTTATACAAGTGCACTTTCCAGTCAAGGCGGGGGGCGTTATATAGCAGCAGACCATGAGCTTAACAATCAACTCCGGGCTTTAGCAGCTGCCGCAAATGATCAGGCTGCTGCGGAGGCTATCATACGCCAGCAGATAGGAGCAAGAGTTGAACAAATCGACCGAACAGAGGTAATCGTTCCTCTTGCGAATGCCCTACTAAACGCCACTGCCTTAAGAACGAACGACGCCGTTGCCGACGGTGCGAGAGCAGTGGAGTCATTCCTGGCACGTTTGGCAGACAGACTAACCGTTAACCTTGCCGGAGCCAATGGCATTAATCAGAAGCTGGACAAATTTCGAACGGACAACCACTTACCTAAAAAAGTTGTTGAAGCAGCCAAGTATTTGGGACAAGTTAGAAACGCTGCTGATCATGGTGTTGATGTTGACCCAGAGGTGGACAATGTTTGGGAAATCCAACAGTCAACGGCACTTCAGTACGTCTTTGTGGCGTGCTCATTCATTAGTGCGGCTCTTGAAAGAGAGGCCGGAGGAAACTTCATAATATAAGTAACATAGGAAGAATAGGGACAGCCACTATCAATGGCTGTGTACAGTCCACTTGTAATAATTCTATGGAGTTTGTATGTACGATCTTACTTTTCCTCATCCCAAAAAGCTAATCATCTACCACCGGCAGAGCCGGTGGTATGAGGAAGGCCCCTAAAAGGGGCCAATAGTCTAATTAGTTTCTGTTGCGGAAAGCGGTAAAAATGATAAAAAATTAACCGTCCGATTTAGGACAAGGTCAGTTCATCATCATCTTTATTGAACTGTTCGCAAAAGCTCTTTAAAAAGTTAAAAAATCAGTTTTCCGAACAGACCATCCCTAAGAGTAAGCTCAAAAACTCTTTGTCTCGGCCACTACCGTCTCACAATCGGCTCAGCAAAACAAGGTTATGGCAAAAGACCGCACAGCCTACGCTGGCTGCATAATTCTTAAAACCCTTGAAAAGGCACCGGCCAAGTTTAAAGACGCGTTTTAACACCGAAATACTGCCTTCGCAGCCGGCACGAAAACGCTGGCCGTCTTTGAATTCTTCGGTAGATTCGCGTTCATATTCTTGCTGGTTACGGCGACCTTTTTTGCAGATCGACACCGTTGTGATATTTTTTTCCAACTTCAGGACCT
>JAVVFI010000588.1:0-1873 GCA_032250555.1 Sedimentisphaerales bacterium | reverse complement strand
GGCGTCAACCGCCACATCATATCCGCCGCTCTGACACTGTTCCGGTGTAGTACAAACATGCGCAGTTGCTCCAAACTGGTCCGGCCCCGCAACAACACCCACAAAGGCACCTTCGGGATCATAAATCTTGATGCGAGCCAGCCCCTTCTCACATGTAACAAAGCTGTCATCTGCTAATACGGCGATATTAATCGGATTGCAGCAGCCGCAAAAACCTTCAATATTAGTTGAATATTTACCCCACGAAAATTCAAGATCACCATCGAAGGTATAAGCTTCAATTCTATGCAGCCCTGGATTGACCACTCGTAGCAACTGATCACGACGCATGACAAGGTCAAAATGAGGACTCGGTATAACAAAGCCCGGAATGTTGCGGTCTTCATCTTTAGCACCGATACGGTTAATTAAATTGCCATTGATATCATAATGCAGAACAATACGATTACCCGCATCGGCAACGAACACATCGTTTTGGGAAACAGCGATGCTCGTTAACAGGGCCCTGTCGCCAAGACTTTCCCAGCTTGCGAGTTGTTTTCCCTGCCGATTATATACCGCAATATGATTTATTATTCCGACGTATATTTTGCCATCATCAGCTACAGTCAAACTTCGAGGAACACCGGGCAGTACGAGTTCATCAAGTAACTTACCGCTTTCAGTAAATACCCGAACAGATTCGTCTCCGGCTACATAAATCAAACCCTGAGAATCCAGAGCGATAGCATGTGTGCTGGTGAAACCGGTTTTAAGAGGCTCCGCAGATTCCTTATAAATAATTAAATTCGGGTCAACTGTTAAATCTATTTCGTAAAGATACTCATTACCAAGACCGCTGCCTTTGTCACCTGTTATATCAAGCCGTATCAGTGCAACTACAGCAACGAAAACAGCCACCCCAATCAGCATGCCGATAAAATATTTAATATTTATTGTTCCTGATCCGCTTTTCAATTTATACCTAAACATCTTCCATCGTAACACTTTAAGACTATACAGTATATACTTCTGCGCTCAATACGTCAAGAGCCTGACCTATTGTTCAGTAACATCAAGGCATATCATTCGATTCAAATTACGTATAATCAACCTTCCAGAAACAATCGCCATAGGCCCCCATGACTCATGACCGGGAAGCACCTCGGCCTTGGCCAGTTCGACATAACCGGTCGATGTGGCTTCCACAAGAGTAAGGACACCTGAATCATTCAAAACATATATTAGACCATTTGCAATCATATATGCTCCACTGCCGAATTTGTTCGCGCTTGTACTGGTCCAGATAATCTTTCCGTCCAGATCGAGGCAAACCAACTGTTTGTCCAGCCTTACTCCGTAAAGATGACCCTCATAAAGAATCGGCGTTTGCTGCATCGAGCCGAAAACATCTATCGGATATAAGTATTCCTGCTTTGCAACAATTGCTCCATCTTCCTCAGTAAGGCGCAGCATCGTGCAGCCGTTTTCATATTGGCCATAACCGGCCGAAAGAAATATCCTGCCATCACCAACAATAACAGGGCAGGGAACATTAGTCCGCACTTTCCATAGGTCTGTCTTCCAAAGAACGCTGCCGTCCTCAGCCGAAATTCCTATAACTCCTCCACTGCCCGTATCGCCGCCGCAATATATATAAAAACGTTTATCCTTAAACTCCATTGGAACAATTGATGAATGAGTCATGACCCAGCCATCATCATTAGGTGTCTCCCACAAAATCTCACCTGTATCGAGATCCACCGCCATCATAAGCACTTTGCCCGCCGGAGCAATTATAGCTTTGCCGTCTTCAATCAAAGGACATTGTGCCGTGTACCATTGCGGCACTTTCGTCCCGTATTCTCTGACAAGATTCAGCATCCACTTAAAC
>JAVVFI010000587.1:0-1913 GCA_032250555.1 Sedimentisphaerales bacterium | reverse complement strand
AAGGTAAATTTGTCTCGTTTTTGCTGAAGACCTACATTTCAATGCCACGATATACCTCAATGTTCTGCAGTGTGAATATATCATTCCCAATTGCTCATTTTTTGGTGGTGTCTACTGGATCGACCTGAATCTATGTCTTAAGGCTCGTATATATTATCTTCCTGAGTCAGAAGTGCTAAAAACTTAGGGTGAATGTAAAGCTTTTCCTTACTTTGATCAGCGACAATCATTCTTACCTTCCGACGACACTTAAAAGTTCCGGATAACCGACAGGATAAATTTACATTCAAATATTACAAGCAGAGCTACTCTCAGTTATTGAAGGATCGTTCTTAAAGTCATCTGCAGTGTTATTGGTGATCAATGTCTTCGAAACCAGATACAGTCGATACTCATGATGTTCTCGCCTGCCACAATACACTGTTCATCTGGCTGCTTTACGCAGATCACTATTCATTCAGGCGTTTGAAACCTTTACCCCCCTGCCACTTCCGAGGGTCTTGTGGCTAATTGTATATTAGATCTGACGTGAAGCAAATGTTAGATTAATCCGAGCCTAAGAATTGCAATGAAACTTGCAATAGCAGTGTTCGTTTGAGCTATTGTCACGCTTCGGTTGCGATTCGGTCAGCATCATAAGTCTTTTGATAACAATCATTAATCATTTAACAACAAGTACTTACAAAACCCTTGTATAATCTGGGGGTCAAGAGGTCGCAGGTTCAAGTCCTGTCGCCCCGATTCCTTACTTTCCTCATTTTATGGTGTACGTCTGAGAATCGACCTTGAATGGTCCGTCCAGTTCAATAGTTGCGGTAAATGGTCCGGCTATGTCTTGGGGCTCTCGCCACGAGAGCGAACAGGTGCCGCCTCAACCATACTCGAAGCTGAAGGTTCGATCGTATGTCCCATCGCTATTTTTGATATTTAGTTTCGGAGCTTGTGGTCTTGCACCGTTGCGAGTCATTTCGATGTACTCATCAAGCCGCCCTTTGATTATTTGATTGAAGGAGTATATTGAGCCGCTCTTTCTTGCATTTACGGTTGCGATGATAGGCTCTCCGATGTCCAGTTTTGTCTGGTCAGTATCATTGACTTTGAATAGACTCTGATCGCCGAAACTTTGTCCTGTCAATGCCCATGTGTCGCCCTGGTCATCTTCGCGTTCGGCTCTCCAGAGACGAGTAGTATATTCTCCCACAGGTAGTTGTCCTATCCCATTGTCAGGTTCAATATTCACGACCCCATTTTCGCCGTCTGCGGCAAACTGGTTAATCGTTTCCGGCAGGCTGACCGAACCAAAAACTAAGTCCTTATCTGATATTGCAGTTGGGGCACTTTTCATGCGATACATTGATACTGCCAACAGGCCAGATATAATTAATCCCAGAGCTATCCACACAATAGATTTGTTTTGCATCTGTACACCTCAACGTATAACTGATTTGTCAGCCTAATAAATATCCTGCTTTATGCTTATCATTTAATTATGACGATATTTCAACCAGGATTTTACAATATTTCACTGTTTTGTACCATTTATTTATAAAGTTTCTTTAATACGCTTAGTTTTGCTGAATATCGCGAATCCCAACACGACTAACAGTACCACTGCCGAGATATGTCCCAGGATAGAAGGTTCCATATGGTGCAAATGGGTACGAACTGATGGACCAAGATCAGGAAACATCATATCGAGTAATATTCCGGCCCCAAGTGCACTAACCGCGACTGTGAAAAGATAAACTATCGCTGTCCGTCCCCCTAAGGCCTTCCAGATTGTCATAAAGGTGGCGGCGTTGGTGGCCGGTATCCACACACCAGAGGTCGAGCGGATCGATTCTCCCTCGTTCCCAGACGTCCGGCTCCTGCGCGACGCCGGCGGGAACCCCTTGGCTTACCCGTTCGACTAC
>JAVVFI010000586.1:0-1925 GCA_032250555.1 Sedimentisphaerales bacterium | reverse complement strand
ATTTGAGTTGCCTGCAAGAAGGTCTAAAATGTCCTTAACTCTCTGAATGTATAGTTCCAGCTGTCTTCCGCTGGAATCAATGCCTGTTCGGGTTGAATTCAATATTTCTTTTTCAAGGATTGATGAAAGAAAACAGACCGCCTATTTAAGCAAACCACAACCCGGCATTGTTATTGTACCGCCAAGATATTATGTTGAGAATGTGAAAGCACTGCTGGATGCACCGGGAGAATGGTTTTTTGATAAGGAATCAAGGCGGGTGAGCTTGATTGTTCCAGAGACTATTTCCAATCCGAATTATGCGAATGTTGTTGCTCCGACTTTGGATCAATTGTTTGTTATTGAAGGGACAACAGAAAAGCCGGTACGCAATCTTAGGTTATATGGTCTGCATTTTGAAGGTACAATTTCAGGAGCAAAAGCTGTCCATTATAAATATGCTCATAATTGCGAACTTGTCGATGGCCGAATCAGGAGCATGGGGGGGACGGGAGTGTTTTTGGCTAAGGGATGTTATCAAAATCGGATTCTTAATAATAAATTCGACGACATAGAGCAAAGTGCAATTATTATCTCCGGAGATGCTCATCCAGCTAACTGGAAGGATATTATTCGCCAAAACATTGTTTCTTACAATGCTATCGATAATTGCGGTGGAACTAATATTATCGCAAATAATACACTTGGCACAATAATCGCTCATAATTTGATTACCAATACTCGCGGCAGATACGGTATATCAATTGGAGGTTGGAGAAATTTAGAAGAGGCGATAGATGGCGGATATCGGGTTGAGTATAATCATTTACATCATGTCCAAAGAGATGCGGATGATTCCGGTGTGATTAAAACCGCCGGCCTGACAGATAATTCTGTAATTCGTCGTAACTTGATCCATGACGTGAAAGCCGGTTATTTTAACGATAATGTGGGCTTCTGGTTCGATAATATGTCTTCCGGGTGGATAGCTGAAGAAAATATCTATTATAATTTAGAACAGGGAGAGATGAAACTCTGCGCAGCCAATCTTGTGGACAATATCTATCGAAATAATTTTGTTATAGATCCTCCTGAGAATAAACCTGAAGATTTTATTCTTAGTGAGCCTGAGTTCGACTATAAAAACATGCGGATTGAATTGCCTGATAAAATATTTGCAAACGAGATCAAAACTGGAGAAACCTTTCAAGTTAAGGCGGATGTGAAGAATACCGGTTCGACGGGAATATTACCGGTACACTTATATATTGATCGCAGAATTGTGCACACAAAATTGTTTCCGGTAGTGCAGAACAATATCCGGGAAATAAAATTTGAGGTTAGTTTACATAAGCCTGGTGAGTATCAAATTGCTATAGGAACGGTTCCATTTCAAACCATTTCTGTTATTGGTGAAAAGAGTAGTTTGAGATTTAACGAATTACATATCTCTGATTTGATAGCTCCCGAGGGGAAAACTGTTTTTGTGACTGCTTCTGTTAATAATCTTGAAAATTCGGATCAAACTGTTACTGCGGAATTGTATTTAAACGAAAGAGTTTATGCTTCGAAGTATATTCATATTGCGAAGATGAATTCAGAAAAAGTTCAGTTTCAGATTCAACCAAAAGCAGGAGAATATAGGGTCAAAATAGGAAACAGCCCTTCGAAAAAACTAAAAATCTATTCTCATCGTCCAATAGATTTACGTCGGGCTGATATGAAAAATTATACGTCAGTTACAGCTTCTCCAAGTAACGTTGAAATAAATCAGAAACAAAACCGCTATAAAATTCAGGCGTCAGGATCTGATTTTTTTCATGCTGAAGATTCATATGCCGCCATCTTTTTGGTGAAAAAAATAAAAGGTAATTTTGCGGCAACGGTAAAGGTAAAAGGATTTGGCAACAGAACCCATGAATGGTTCAGGGCGGGACTGTTTGTCC
>JAVVFI010000585.1:0-1993 GCA_032250555.1 Sedimentisphaerales bacterium | reverse complement strand
ACGAACCGCCTAATGGCGGGTTTTTAGAGTGGACTCAAATATTTTTATACCCCGGTACTTTCAATCCGGGTAAATCACAATCTGCCGGGATGCGGTTACCTTGCCGTAAAGCTGTTTGGTATCGTATTTCACCATGATATTGAACTTTTCTTCGCTGCCATTTATTTTAAGATTGTTTGGCACTCGCCACGAGTACCCGCAGGTGCCGTCTCACCCGAAGGGCATGGTGCCCTCGGCTACTTTTTCGCCGTTGGTGCGTGTGATAAGGACTCGTGGTACAATCTTATCGTAACCTGATTTGGGACCCAAAGTGGGCAAAGCGATAAGGCAAGCAATCAGGACAACAGCTCCCAATACTGATATTAAAGGCAGGAAGTGATATCGCCGGCGCAGTTTAGGCAGCAGGAGCCACAGGATGCCGGGCAGGATGAGAATTACTGTCGATAACTTTATGGGCAAGAGAGAATCTGCGTGAGAGGCTTTGGTCCTGAGGCCGCGAATCATAATGTCCAGTTCAGGGTCAACCAGTACAGCTTTAACGTCCAAATTATCTCCCGGCTTAAGGCGAATGTCCGCAGCCGGAGATGCAAATATGACATCAGGTTTATTGGAGAAATTCAAAGTAAATGGCTTATTCTTTCTGATTTTAATGCCATAGACCGCAGGATTCCCACCCTTGTCACGCGGCTTTCCATCTGAGTGATAATTATCCGAGATATCAATACGCAACGGCCCGAATTTTATGTTTAGAATAGCCGGCAAATAGTCACCGACGGGAAGACGGCAACTTCGAGTGTCTTTAGGCCAGTCATTTTCAAAGCCTTTACCAACTGCCAGGGCTGCATCGTTGGAAACTAAAGAGCCGTTCATCTGATTGTTGAAGACAAAGCGCCATCCTGAGCCTATTCTGAATGTCCCAAAATCGCCATCGTATGGCCGCACGAACAATTTGTCGCCTGCCGGAGTTGCAGAAAAACAATAATAAGTTCTCTTAATTTTGTGAATCCCCCTGAGCTGGTCCGCACCCCACCATCTTGGGCGCCTACTTTTACTATCTTTCGGAATAAGATACAAAGCCGTTGATGGATGGTCGAACCACCCATCGATAAGATAATTGTGTCCCAGGTAAGCTGTGCATTTTTTACCAGCGAACTCAATTTCGCCTTTGTGCGCCTGGGTTGTGACAAAGGCCAAAGATGGGTACCCTGTTTCAGAAATCGTCATGCGCGGCATAATCTCCAATGGACGCCGGCCGTCGGAACCGAAATCAAAATTCACATTAAGATAATTGAAGCAAACTTGCTGCTCAATCCATTCATAGTTGAGCTCAGCTCCATCAGGAGGGTTCTGCAGAGGTTTACTTAGTTTATCGTTTGTCAGGTCAAGGTCACGGTTCAAGTCAAAATATAGCCGGTCATATCCCTTGCCGGTCCCTGCTGATTCGTCAATAGCGAAATGGTATTGAATTCCGGAATACTTATTACCATATTCACCTGTAAACCAGATCGAGCCATATAACGGCTTGGCGGACTTGAAAACGGGATAGGAATGGACATCGGCAAGAGGCTGATCTTCACATTTGGCGGGTTTGCCATTAATAAATCTTCCGGCTGTCTGTTCATCAATATCAAAGGCGGAGATTTCTTCCAAATTGAATGCAAGCTGCTCAGCTTTGTTCTTTTTGCCGAATACATTGACGACCAAAACGCATAAGATTATAAAGCCGGCGGTGGTTAAGAACTTCCAACAGTCTGCTTTTGTTCTCATATTCAGTTCCTTATACAGAAAATATCTAACCAGGTTAATCCTTATAAATAACGATTTGCCGTACTGCGGTTACTTTACCGTAAAGCTCCTGTGTATCATATTGTATCTGTACGTTGAAGTTTTCTTCATTACCGTTGAGCTTGAGGTCGATTGGCACTCGCCACGAGTACCCGCAGGTGCCGTCTCACCCGAAGGGCATTACACCTTCGGCGACTTTTTCTCCATC
>JAVVFI010000584.1:0-1998 GCA_032250555.1 Sedimentisphaerales bacterium | reverse complement strand
GCACTGGGTTGTGGAACGCTGGTGGCTGCCTTGATAAACAAATGGGACTTGCGTTTACAAACACCTGATGATGTTAGCAAACAAATTGGCCTTCGAATAATTGGTACTACTACCAATTCACACAATATCAAACCATATCTTCTTCCTGAGCAAATAGCCGGAGACTACCAAACCATTCGTACTAATTTAGGATTGATAAATGACGAAGGAATACCACGGAAATTGGTAGTTACAAGTCCGGGGATGCGAGAGGGCAAGACCACCTTTTCTGTTAATCTGGCGACAAGTATGTCCAGGTCAGGGAAAAAAGTTTTACTTATAGATGGTGACTTAAGAAAGCCTGATGTTGCGGATATGCTAAGAATTCCCACAGGTTCAGGGTTTGGGCTGCAGGATGTCTTGTTAGGTGAAGAATTTGACAAGGCTGTTTATACGATGCCTTCGACCGGCCTGGATGTGCTGATTGCCGATCCACAAAGTAGGATCAATGGTTATGAATTATTAGCTTCTCCCGGGACACGCCAATGCATAGAAATGCTCAGCCAAAATTATGATCATGTGATTATAGATACTACTCCGATGCTGGCTTTCCCTGATGCACTCATATGGGCTACGCTTGGAGATGCCGTTATTTTAGTCAGCTACGCCGGCCACACTACCACACCGGATCTCAAGGAAGCTAAGGATCGGCTGACCCGAATAAATGTAAAAGTATTGGGTACAGTTTTGAGTAACGTCCAGTCTGAATACAGTTATTTTCGCAGTGACTTGAAACGTTACGCACAAAAGTTCAAATCACGAAGCGACAGCAGGCGAGAGAGGAGAAAGCCATTTGTTAATATGCAAAGCATAGAAGACAATCCGGACGATTCCACGACCGCTCAGTTGAATCAGCAAGTCGAAGATTAAATTATTATCCACAAGATATTGGTTATTCATCCGCAAATGAACCTCATTATCGTACACAAAAAATATCCGTCTGTTTCGTGCACAGCAGACAGCAGTGATAGTTTACTTCAGTTTGCTCTGACTAACGAGCCTGTTAATGGTGTTGTTCTCGATGGCTTAAGCAGATGCTTGCATTGGGGCCGCAACGGAGAATTCTTTTACGCCATCCCAAAAGAATGGAACATTGTAACTCAACTGCCAGGATTAAAGACCGTGGCTTATACTGACAAAGTACCAATCTGCCGGGAATTCCTGCAAAAGGCTAAGCGAAGATATTGGCTTGTTATTTCCGATGGTCAATTTGCTGCTCAGATTGACCACCGACTGCTCAATAAACTGCTGTCTAAAATCCCCGCTGACTTGGTGGCGGTTAATGTCGAGCCGGACTTGTCGGGCAAACAAGAAAAAATGCGATTAACAGCTCAGGGTAAAGTAGCAGGTTTTCGTCGGTTATATTATGATTCGACTGAACCAGCTCCCATTTGTAATTGGCCTCATTATCTATTTATTAAAACTAATATTTTTGAGCAGCTTCTCATTGATGGTGTTTTACCTCAATCCTTTCCCACTCTTTTAGAGAACTGTCGATCAAATTCCTTGAGGTCATATGGAGCTAATACAGGTGGGATTGTATTTGATTTAGAGACGCAGGAAGGCTTGCTGAACTTTTGTGTGGCTGGAATTTCAAAAATGAAACATTCGAAACTCGACTTTCATAATTCTAATCAAATATCGCAGGATTCAAAATTAATAGGGAAAGTGTTGTTAGGAAAAAATATATACATCGGCCCAAAGACAACCTTGATCGGCCCAGCCATCGTCGGAAACAACGTAAAAATTGAACAAGGAGTGATAATAAATTCATCCATCATTGGCTCCGAAGTCTCAGTACCTAAGAACAAAGTTGTTCAGAACCGAATTGTAAAAGGACCATCCTGTGATTGGAAACAGTTAACTCCACTAACTAACTACAGTCCGGTCTTTAATTCGGGCCCCAAACGGCACATCAATGAGAGTTTTCGTTACTGGCCAAGATTTTCTTACACCAAC
>JAVVFI010000583.1:0-2042 GCA_032250555.1 Sedimentisphaerales bacterium | reverse complement strand
ACGCCGGGCAATCATGGCGGCCTGGGACTGGCGGTTAGTAATCAAGCTGAATTTTTCATCACCGTTTGGCTCATTGTTCATTTCATTATCCGAGCCGTTGCCTTTTTCGATTTCGTCAAGCATGTGAAACTCAACAACAGGCTTGCTTTGGCTTATCGTACCGCCCTGAGATTCATCCTCATTTCCGGGCTTTAATTTATGTGACTCGTCGTAGTCAATCTTTGCGAAAGAGTCTGTCATTATTCGTGAAAATATTTTGTTTACAAAATCAAGGATTCCTTTGGCCGAACGGAAATTGAGGTTGAGGTCAACACGTAAACCGCCCTGAGCTTTTTCAATTTCACCCGAAGCATGTTTTAGCTGTTCGAGGAAAATATCCGGCTGTGCCCCGCGAAAGGCATATATACTTTGCTTGACATCGCCGACTTCGAGGACATTACCGCCGGGACTGAGCTTCTCGAGCAAGCACTGCTGGACGGAATTGATATCCTGATATTCGTCAACAAAAATGTATTTGTATTTCTCCCGGAGCATTATCGCCGTTTCAGATGGTTTTATCTGGTCTTGCGAGGAATCTTCGGCGGTTAAAAGCTTCAATGCGTAATGCTCAAGGTCGGCAAAATCCAGACAATTCAGCGTTCGCTTGGCCTGGCTGTATAACTGGGCAAACTTCTTAACAAGCTCGATGAGTACCTTTGTCTGCAAACCAACCGAACCGCTTAAGCTATCGAGGTAATTGGGATTCAGGATTGCAAGGTCACATAGTTCTTCAAAAGATTTTTTAGCTTCTTCAGCGACGCTTTTGATAATATCTGCAACCGGGCCTGATAATCCCCGTGGTTTGTACTCATATCTCGATGGTTTTTGGTAGTTTCTTATTTCTTTGCTGAACTTATCCCAAGAACCGCATTTTATCAGCTTTATGTATGCGGTAACAGGCTCGACAAAGGTTTCGTTCCACTTCATCGCCCACTTTCCGCCGGGATTATCATTTTCATAAAGTTTTACAGCATACTGAATCCGAGCGAGAGTGTCCCGCAACTTATCAGCGACAATTTGTTTTTGTTTTTCGCCGATATCGGTCGTGAAAGGATTAACGGCATCTGCAAGATGCGCTGCTTTTTCGTACCAGTCCCGGCGTGAGACTACACCGTCGAGGAAATCGCTGATGTAAATTATCTTTGTGAGAAAACCGTCATTGGGCCGAAGGTCCCGCCGATAGAGAAGCTGCTCAAGAGCAGCCTGGAGGTTGCTTTGCTGCCATGCCCAGTCGATGGTTTTTTCGAGGGCTTCTGTTTTGAGCAGCTTTTGCTCGTCGCCGTCAATAACACTGAAAGTGGGGTCCAGGCCGAGCTTATAAAAATACTCCGTGATAAGCCGCTTGCAAAACGAATGTATCGTGCTAATATCCGCACCCTGGAGCAGCATAAGCTGTCGGCGAATGTGATTGTCCGGATTCTGAAGAAATATATCTCTTAATTGAGTTGTAATTCGAGACCGCATCTCTTCGGCTGCGGCCTCGGTAAAGGTCAGTACGAGTATGCTGCGGACATCCTGACATAACGATTTATCGGAAGCGATTTCAACACATCGGCCTGAAAGAACGGCAGTCTTGCCGGTGCCAGCCGAGGCGGTAACGAGAATGTCACTGCCGCGAGCTTCAATAGCCCGCTGCTGCTGGTCAGTCCATTTTATCTTTTTTTCAGCCATCAACAACTTCCATCATTTCAAGAACCCGGTTCTTTCCAAGTGATATCAGAGGATTATAGTCATTAATCTGCCAATCGAATCTACAGACAGAAATATATTTACAATAACTACACGGCGATTTACCGCTCAAACGATACGGCCTGATATCGATACTGCCAGAGAGTATTTGTCCCGTTAATTCGATTATCTTTTTCTCGACAAATTTAAGCACTTTTTCAAAATCGTCCGGCCTTAACGCCCCGCTGTTACCGTAGTAACCATATTGCGCATCTTTAGAAGTAATACTGAAATTATAAAATTTATTCCAACCAGAATCCTCTGAATTGTCTAAT
>JAVVFI010000582.1:0-2083 GCA_032250555.1 Sedimentisphaerales bacterium | reverse complement strand
CAATTTAACCCAAAACAAACCCAATAAAGCCAAAAACAAACCCAATTTCAGAGGATAAAAATGAAAGTTGGAGTTTACCCTCGATGTTCGCTCACTTGCTTCTCTGTCGGGGGCGTGGGTAAGGAGCTTTAAATGATATTTGAAATTCTACTCGCGGATTTTACCAACCTAAAGGTTGCAATTTTAATTTTTTGTTGTCGCAAAACCACTCAAACGAACACTATATAGTGAGAACACGGAAACTTAATAATTTTTGAGGTGCTGTTTATGTCTGAGAATGATAAATATTACATTGAGCGTTGCCTGGACGGCCATCCTGATGATTTCCGCTATATAGTCCGGCGGTATCAGGGCGTGTTGCTCGCCCACCTGGCCGGAAAATTAGGCAGCCGGGACAGGGCCGAAGAAGCCGCACAGGAATCTTTCGTAAGGGCCTACTTCAATATGGACAAACTGAGGAACCCGGGTTCGTTCTTTTCCTGGCTGCTTGGAATCGCCGACCGGGTGGCAAAAGAACATTACAGAAAAGAAATGCTCCACCAACAGAGGGAAGTTATCCGTTCGTTCTCAGCAGAAGCCGCCGGCCCGGAATTGTCTCAGGATTACGGGCTCGAGGCGGCCATTGCCGAACTGCCGGATAGCTGCCGCAGGGTTGTTCTGCTGCGATATTACGGCGGCCGGTCATGCTCTGAGGTAGCCCAGCAGCTCGACCTGCCCCTGGGTACAGTAACTAAAACATTGTCGCGTGCTTATGCTATGCTGCGTAAGTCGTTACAGCAGCCAAGCGAAACAGAGAATTGTGAGGTGCAAAAATGAACTGTATAGAATGTAAAGAAATATTGGTTGCATATCTTGAAGGACTGTTAGCCGAAGACCAAAAACACGCAGTCACAGAACATCTGAAAGACTGCCACTCATGTCAGGACGAGGTAAAGCAGCTGACAGACCTGCAGGAGCGCTTAGTCAGTAATGGCAAAGCAGCGGCCCAGAGTGACCTCGAAAATGAGGTCTTAAACCGTATTATCAGAGAACAGAAGGTGAGGCTTAATGTGGCCGAAAAAGCGACCGCGGGCCTCAAACTAAGGAGACTAATTATGAAAAGTCCAGTAACAAGAGTAGCAGTAGCCGCTGCGGTTATCATCGTGGCCGCCATCGGTATCCTATCTATTTCGCAGCCATCCATCACGTTTGCACAGGTCGTTGAGCCTATCCTCAATGCCAAGACTATAATTTTCGATTCATTTATCGGCGATGAGGAAACAGGTACCTCTATGCATGAGATGATTGTCGGCCAAAAAATCAGAAGGACTATCTCGAACGTGCCCGGAATGACGATGATTGTTGACCCGGAAGCTTCGAAAATGCTTGTCCTCACTGACGCAGATAACTCAGCGGCTTATGTTGATATAAGCGGTACGGTCGGGGAACAACATCAAAGCTTTATAACGTTCCTTCATCATGTAATCACAAAAGTACAGGATAATAGCGAGAATCTTGGCGAGCAGGAAATCGATGGCCAAAAAGCTATTGTATTCGAAGCCGGAGGACCGAATGAAGGTATAAAAATTTGGGCCGATCCTAAAACGGCGCTGCCAATAAGGATAGAGCTTACTTTAGGACAGATGTTCACGATTATGAAGAACTTCCAGTTCGATCCTGAGATAGATGAGTCGCTGGTAAGTATGAATGTACCTGCAGGTTATACTTTGGCTGAAGCCGAATTTGATATGACAGACGTTACCGAAGAAAGCTTCATCGAAAGCCTGAGGATTTGGGCAAAGATAATAAGAGACGGAACGTTCCCGGAAGAGATAGGAACCGAAAGTACCATGAAACTGATACCTGTGCTCGGACAAAAGATGATTGAATTGAATCTTCCGGAACAAGAAACAACGCAAATGGGAATGAATTTCGGAAAAGGAATGATATTCCACCAGGGATTAGAGACCGGAGGCAACGAGTGGCACTACGCTGGTAATGGAGTTAAACTCGGCGATGCAAGCAAGCCGGTGTTCTGGTACCTGCCCGATGGCTCAGATACGTACCGCGTCATCTACGGCGATTTGAGCGTAAAAGATGTAGC
>JAVVFI010000581.1:0-2123 GCA_032250555.1 Sedimentisphaerales bacterium | reverse complement strand
GGACGAGTTGAATTCTGGCCCGTGGGATCTCCGATCAGTGCCGTATAATCGCCGATGATCAGAACGGCTTTGTGGCCGAGGTCCTGGAACTGCCGCATCTTTCTCAGTACTACTGTGTGACCGAGGTGTATATCGGGACTTGTGGGATCCAGGCCGAGTTTGATTCGTAATTGCCTGGATTCTTTAGACGCTTCAGTGAGCTTCTGGGCCAGCTCGGCTTCTGTGAAGATTTCGGCCGTACCGCGTTTTAATGTCTGAACTTGTTCTGCAATTGTCTTGTCCATATTTGTTTCTCTGCTAACTAAGATATATTGAAGGTGTGATTATAAGTCGTTGATGGGAAATTGGCAAGTACCGGTTTGGATGCTTACAGTATAGATAGTATTTTGGCGTATATTTTCAGTTATTGCTGTATCTGTGCTTGCCGGCCTACGACGCCGCCTGAAACAATAAACGTCATCACATCAGAGCTTTCGATATTCAACGGTGTGACGGCCTCTTTGGGGAAGATCAGGACATTTCCTGCGAAGTTGTAGGATTGAGGGAGATAGACGGCGACATGGTCTTTGAGTCCGAGATTGTCGAGGCTTTCTCTTGTCATAAAGCCTATTATTTTCGCGTAAGAGGATGTCCCGAGCGTTACCAATACCGGTTTATCGAATTTTTTCTTTTCTCCGGCAAAGGCCTCCACGAGGTCTTTTATGGCATTGTAAAGCATTTTGATCAGAGGAACATTGCCGAATATCTTATCCAAAAGGCCAAAGAGCTTTTTCCCAACGAAATTCGATGCCAACAAACCGATAAAAAATATTCCGCCAATTGTAACAAGTAATCCCATACCGGGAAAGGCGTCTAAATTTAGTTTAGTGAAGAGATTATCCAGACTTTTAAAAATGTAAACGATGATAAAAATCGTGAGCCCAACAGGGACGAAAACCAGAAGACCTCTCAGGAAGTATTTCAAAAATCTTTTCATTGTACAATTCCATTCAAATATTGATTTGTTTGCAGGTAATTCTGGACATAGTCTTTTACGGCATCATCAAGGGTGGTTATTTCCTTGTCGAAACCGGCCTTGAGCAGGCTGGTTATATCGGCTTCAGTAAAATATTGATATTGGTGACGGATGGATTCCGGCATTTCGATGTATTCTATATCAGGCTTTTTATTCATAGCGGCAAAAACCGCTTTCACTAAATCATTCCAGTTTCGAGCTTTTCCGGTCCCGATGTTAAACAGGCCGTTTATTTGCGGATTGTCGTAAAAAAACAGGGTCATATCAACAGCGTCTTTAACGTAAATAAAATCGCGTAACTGCTCGCCATCGGCGTATTCTGGATTATATGATTTGAAGAGGCGGACTGTTGCATCGGTATTAATCTGCTCGAAGGCTTTAATCACGAAGCTTCTCATATCTGCCTTGTGATATTCGTTCGGCCCAAAGACGTTGAAATATTTCAGGCCTGCGATGCTCTTCAAAAGACCGGTTCTGTTTGCCCAGAGGTCAAAAAGCTGCTTGGAGTAGCCATACATATTCAGAGGTTTGAGGATTTCTATTTTCTTCAAGTCATCTTTGAAGCCGACTGAGCCATCGCCATAAGTCGCAGCGCTGGAAGCATAAATGAAGCGGACATTATCGGCCGTTGCCCACTGGGCCAAAAGCTTGCTGTATTCGTAGTTGTTTTTTATGAGATATGAGGTGTTTGTTTCAGTTGTATCAGAACAGGCCCCGAGGTGGAAAACGGCCTCCAGAGAGCTATTGAGCTTATCTGCGATAATCATCTCGAGGAAATCATTTTTTTCGACGTAATCAGCGAATGACAGGTTGCAAAGGTTTTTCCACTTCTGATCTATTCCAAGCTCGTCAACGACAAGAATGTCCGTAATCTGTCTTTTATTAAGTGCCGAGATTAGTGCCGAGCCGATAAAACCAGCTCCGCCGGTTACTATTATCATTTAATTTTCCTTAAATAGGCTCTATAAATGCAGGTCCCTAAAAAGCGGGTTTTAATGGCAAAAACACCAAATTATTCGAAGATATCACATTGTTATTAATTTTAAGGGTGCCAAGTCTGATAATTGGCGGCTTCCCTGTTTAATAAGGATATTATGATATTTCAGAT